>VMSU01000049.1 GCA_013792005.1 Desulfobulbaceae bacterium | reverse complement strand
TGCTGGTGGGCGAGCCAGGGGTTGGTAAGACCGCTATCGCTGAGGGATTGGCGCTGCACATTTATCAAGGCAAGGTTCCGGGTTTGCTCAAGGATGTGATCGTCCGGCTCCTGGACATGGGTTCATTGCTGTCTGGCACCAAATATCGGGGAGATTTTGAGGAGCGGTTGAAGGGGGTGCTCAAGGAGGTCAAGGCAGCGGGGAATATCATTTTGTTTATTGATGAGATTCATACCATTGTCGGCGCGGGAGCCACCAGCGGCGGCAGCATGGACGCGTCAAATCTGCTGAAACCTTCACTCCAGGATGGCTCTTTGCGCTGCATCGGCTCGACTACCTATGAGGAGTACAAACACTATATTGAAAAGGATAGAGCTTTGTCCCGGCGTTTTCAGAAGGTCGATATCGAAGAACCGTCGGTGGTGGAAACCATTGCTATCCTGAAGGGGCTTAAGTCTCGCTATGAAGAGCATCATGGGGTCAAATACAGTGAACCGGCCTTGCAGGCTGCCGCAGAGTTGGCCAAGCGATATATCAATGAACGGTTTCTCCCGGACAAGGCCATTGATGTGGTTGATGAAGTAGGAGCGATTTACCGTTTAGAGGGAAAGGGCACGCGTCGGCGCCGATTGATTACCGGTCGGGACATTGAAATGGTGGTGTCTAAAATGGCCAACATTCCGGCGCTGACCGCATCAGTGTCCGATCAGGAGGCCTTGAAGAATCTGGACAGCGCGCTTAAGGGAAAAATATTTGGTCAGGACCAGGCTATTGAGGCAATGGTGACGGCTGTCAAGCGTTCCCGGGCTGGATTGAATGATCCGAGGCGACCGACTGCCGCCTTTGTTTTTACGGGACCGACCGGGGTTGGTAAAACCGAGGTCGGTCGTCAGTTGGCGGCGACGCTGACAGTTCATTTTGAGCGCATCGATATGAGTGAGTATATGGAAAAGCACGCGGTTGCTCGTTTGATCGGCGCACCTCCTGGCTATGTCGGTTTTGATCAAGGCGGGTTGCTCACCGATGCCATCCGCAAGCACCCCTATTGTGTGTTATTGCTTGATGAGATTGAAAAAGCTCATCCTGATGTGTTTAGTATTCTGCTGCAAGTCATGGATAACGCCACCCTTACCGATAATGCCGGACGGAGGGCAGATTTCCGAAATGTTATTCTGATCATGACCTCTAACGCCGGGGCACGAGAGATGGCTGGGCAAGCCATTGGATTTACGGGATCAAAGGCTGGTCGTGATCAAAAGGCGCTGCAGGATTTGTTTGCGCCGGAATTTCGCAACCGTCTGGACGGGATTATCAGTTTCCAGCCCTTGGCAGGGGGAGTGATTGAAAAAATTGTCGATAAATTAATTGGAGAGTTGCAGGACCAGCTTCTTGATAAGAAAATTACCATCACTTTATCGGATGCGGCGCGGTTATGGCTGGCGAATCAAGGGTACGATCCCGATTGCGGAGCCAGACCGTTGCGGAGGCTGATTATGAAAGAGATTGGTGATGTTTTGGCAGAGGAGATTTTGTTTGGTAGTCTTGGCAAGGGTGGCGTGTGTCGTGTCGGTATTAAAAACAAAAAGTTGACCTTTGCCTTTATCAAGAAATAGTGGTATAGAAAACTATTTTGCGTATATTTTGTGCGGTTTTTGGTGACGAAAGGGGTCTTGGCGGCATATTAGGTTCTTGGGGTTAGCTTGGGTGGAGAATGAGCATGAATAGGCTGTATTATGGTTTGATCTTGGCCGTATTGATGATGTACTTGCCCGCTTGCAGCGATAATCAGCAATCTGCAGAGGTGTCCGAGGGTAAACAGGAGACAGTGGTCGCTGTCCCTATGGCTCAGTCTGTGTTTGCTGTTCAGGAGGCGGTTTCCGGAGATTTGCCGACTGTTCCAGTTGAGCCGGGGCACGAGTCGATCCCTCCTGCGGATCAGCCTCTCTCTGCTGGTTCATCTGATGATAGGTAATGAAGGTCGAATGTGTCCCGCTGTTGTTGTTTGATGGCTATTTTAATGTACGCTTTTATTTTACTGTAAAGGAGATGTGTGATGAAGAAGATTTATAGTTGTTTGACCTGCTTTGCATTAACACTTGCTTTGACCGCTTGTGGCGATAATCAACAATCCTCGGACAAGGGGAAAGAGAAGGCAGCCACCACTGTGGAGGCCCCAGCTGGCCAGACTGCGGTAGCAACTCCAGAGGCAGCTCCTGCCGCCGCCGATGCCGCTGCGCCAGCAGTTGTGAAGGGCAAAGTGGCTGAAGTCATGGATGCAAGCGGCTACACGTATATTCGTCTTGATGATGGTTCAGGCACGGAAGTGTGGGCGGCTGCCCCCAAGACTGAGTTGACAATCGGAGAGGAGATTACTCTTCAAGGTGGCTCGGTGATGGAGAATTTCAGTAGCAAGACCCTTAATAAGACCTTTGAAAAGATTATTTTTGCCACAGGGGTTTCCAGGGGCGATGGACAAGAGGTCGCGGCAGGTGGCGCGGCAGAGAGCTTTGGCGATGCCGTGAAGAGTGGAGGTGCTGATGCGTCAGGAGGTAGCGTTGGCAACATCGTTGCTTTTTCTGACCTGAAGGTGGAAAAAGCGGCTGGCCCTGATGGACAGTCTGTTGCTGACTTGTATGAAAAGGCGGCGACCCTTGATAAAAAAAATGTCGCGGTTAAGGGGCAGGTTGTTAAGGTTTCCAAAAATATCATGGGCAAGAATTGGATTCATATCCAGGATGGAACCGGTGATCCTAACAAGAATACCCATGACCTGGTTGTGACCACCATGGAGACTGCTGAAAAAGGCGATATCGTAACGGTGGAAGGTCCAGCCGCCGCCGCCAAAGATTTTGGTTCAGGGTATAAGTATGATGTTATTATTGAGGATGCCAAAGTAACCAAATAAGTTGGCAGTTGATTGGACCTCCCCTGTTGTGTGTGACGATGAATACTCCCTTGCTTCTGGTAGGGGAGTATTCGCGTTTAGTGTGATCTGTTGTAAGAAGTTGAACAAATTCCCTCATCGGGAGTAAAGAGTGAAAATCTGCGTGGTTGGTCCAGGAGCGCTGGGATGTTTTTTTAGCGCTACATTAGCCCGGGCTGGGCATCAGGTCTGGCTGGTGGATCATCGTTCGGAGCGTGCTCGGAGAATTGAAGCCCACGGGATTACACTCTATGATCGAAATGGTCAGGCTACAGTTGTGCCGGTACCGACCATAGCTGATCCTGCTCAGGCCGCTCCGGTGGAGTTGGCGTTGCTATGTGTTAAATCTGATTCAGCGGCGGGAGCCGCCCGCTCTCTTGCTCCAGCTCTCGCCCGGGATGGATTGCTCATAGCCATGCAAAATGGAATTGCTCATCATCGCGAGCTATCGAACTTAGCTGTCAACTGGGCATTAGGAGTTACGGCTCAAGGTGCGCATCTGTTGGGAGAGGGGGTTGTTAGGCACGGGGGAGACGGGCCGACCTTCCTGGGATCTCTTTCACCAGTTGCGGTGGAGGTCGGGTCACGGCTCAATAAGGTGGCAGAACTGTTGACCCGGGCTGGAATTGATACTGAGGTTGTGGACGATATTCTGGCTGCGGCGTGGAATAAGTTGATTATCAACGTTGGGATAAACGCTCTCACCGTAGTTGAAGATTGTACTAACGGTGAGTTGCTGTCTCGCCCCCAGGCCTTGGTCACCATGAAAGCGGCAGTGCATGAAGCGGTTCTGGTCGCCTCAGCCCTTGGCATCGCAGTTTTTGATAATCCTGAGGAACGAGTCCTTGTCGTTTGTCGGGACACAAGGGCCAATGTTTCATCCATGCTTCAGGATATCCGGGCAGGCCGGCATACGGAGGTGGATGCCATTAATGGAGAAATTGTCCGCTTGGCAGAGCGTCTTGGTATTTCTGCATCGACTAACGGCGCATTGGTGGCTGCGGTCAAAGATCGTGAGTTTGTTCAGGCCTGATGCTCGGCCTGTTTACTTTAAAGAAACTATAATTAATATTAACTGATGGATTTTATTTAATATTTTACACGGAGGAATCATGCCGAATTATCTTTTTACCTCAGAATCGGTTTCAGAGGGGCACCCGGATAAGGTTGCCGATCAGATTTCTGATGCTATTTTGGACAGTATTCTTACGCAGGACATTAAGGCTCGTGTTGCATGCGAGACCATGGTGACCACTGGTATGGCATTAATTGCTGGCGAAATTACTACTTCGGCCTGGGTTGATATGCCTCAGATCGTCCGGGACACCATCAAGGAGATTGGTTATAACTCCTCTGACATGGGCTTTGACTATCGGTCCTGCGCGGTTCTTACCAGCATCGATAAGCAATCGCCTGATATTGCCCAAGGAGTTGACGAGGGTCGTGGTCTGGATCTGGACCAGGGGGCTGGTGATCAGGGGTTGATGTTTGGCTATGCCTCAAACGAAACAGAAGTTCTCATGCCCATGACAATTTATCTGGCGCATCGGTTGATGAAACGTCAGTCTGAGGTCCGAAAAGCAGGGCGTCTGCCCTGGCTGAGGCCGGATGCCAAGAGCCAGGTCACCATCGAGTATGATGGTCGAACCCCTAAGAGGATCGAGGCCGTGGTTCTCTCTTCCCAGCACTCTCCGGAAGTGGATTATGAAGATCTCAAAGAGGGGATCATGGAGGAGATCATTAAACCGATCTTGCCGGCAGAGATGCTGGACAGTAACACCAAATACTTCATCAATCCGACCGGGCGTTTCGTCATTGGCGGTCCGGTGGGGGATTGCGGAGTAACCGGTCGTAAGATCATCGTTGATACTTATGGTGGGCGAGGCTCTCATGGCGGCGGAGCCTTTTCAGGCAAAGATCCATCTAAGGTTGATCGGTCATCCGCTTATATGGGGCGTTATGTCGCCAAGAACATAGTTGCCGCCGGGCTGGCTGACGAGGTGGAAGTACAGATCGCGTATGCCATCGGTATCTCGAATCCAGTATCAATTAATGTTAACAGCTTTGGTTCTGGTAAGATTGACGATCAGCAGATTAAGGCCTTAATCCTGCGTCACTTCGATCTTAGACCCAAGGCGATCATTCAGCATCTTGACCTGTTGCGACCGATCTATAAGAAGACTGCCGCGTATGGGCATTTCGGCCGAGAACGCGTCGAATTCACCTGGGAGCGGACCGATAAGGCGGCAATCCTGAAACAGGATGCCGGTCTTTAATTTACGATAATTAATCAAGGGAAAAATCATGACAGTTTTAAAGAACGGCGACTATAAAGTTGCTGATATGGGATTGGCGGGATGGGGCCGCAAGGAAGTTGCGATTGCCGAAAAAGAGATGCCAGGTCTGATGGCAACCCGGGAAGAGTATGCCGGAAAGAAGCCTCTGGCAGGCGCTAGAATTGCCGGATGCCTGCACATGACCATCCAGACGGCGGTGTTGATGGAGACACTGGTGGACCTGGGAGCCGAGTTGCGCTGGTCTTCATGTAATATTTTTTCAACCCAGGACCATGCGGCCGCGGCCATGGTGGCTGCTGGGATTCCTACCTTCGCCTGGAAGGGTGAAAATGAGGATGAATTTAATTGGTGCATCAAGCAGACTATTGAGGGTCCTGATGGATGGTGTCCCAATATGATCCTTGACGATGGCGGTGATCTCACCAAGATGATGCATGAAGATTACCCCGAGTTGATGAAGAACGTTAAGGGAATCAGTGAAGAGACAACAACCGGGGTGATGCGCTTAAACGAGATGATGCGCGCTGGCACATTGAAGGCCCCGTCCTTCAATGTCAACGATTCAGTAACCAAGTCAAAGTTTGATAATCTGTATGGGTGCCGTGAGTCCCTTATTGACGGAATCAAACGCGCGACCGATGTTATGGTGGCCGGCAAGGTCACGGTGGTTGTGGGATATGGTGATGTGGGCAAGGGGTGCGCTGCAGCTCTTCGCGGAATGGGCGCTTCGGTGCTGGTCTGTGAAATAGATCCGATCTGTGCCCTGCAGGCCGCCATGGAGGGATACCGGGTGGTGACCATGGAGGAGGCTGCGCCGTGCGGCAATATCTTTGTTACCTGTACCGGTAATGTTCGGGTTATCACCCGGTCGCACATGGATATGATGCCGGATGAGGCGATTGTCTGTAATATCGGTCATTTTGATAGCGAAATCGATATCGCTTCCATCCGTAATCTGACGTGGGAAAATATTAAGCCCCAGGTTGATCATGTTATATTTCCCGATGGGAAGCGGTTGATCGTGCTTGCCGAGGGCCGGTTGGTTAATCTTGGCTGTGCCACGGGGCACCCCAGTTTTGTAATGAGCAACTCGTTTACCAATCAGGTCATGGCGCAAGTTGAGCTGTGGCAGAATCATGCTCAGTATGAAAATAAGGTCTATTTTTTGCCCAAGATACTTGATGAAAAGGTGGCTCGGCTGCATCTTGCCAAGATTGGCGTTAAATTGACCACCTTGACCAAGGAGCAGGCTGAGTACCTTGGAGTGGACGTCTCCGGGCCGTTTAAGCCAGAGTACTATCGATATTAATACGAACTTTGGGTCGATACAGGATATGCAACGTTTGTTAGTTTTGTGGATAATAGCCGGGGGATTTTTTGTGCCAGGAACGGCAATAGCCTTTATTCAAGGTGATTTGGACCGGCTGTTAACAACAAATGAGTGTCCGGCGTGTGATCTGAGCGGAGCCCTATTGGTTGGAAAGGATTTGGCTAAAGCCAAATTGGTTGGAGCAAATCTCAAGGGAGCAGATTTGACCAAGGCCTCTTTGCGGATGGCCGATTTGGCAGGGGCGGACCTTTCCCTGGCCACGCTCTCTGGAGCGGTGTTCGATGCGGCAGATCTTTTCCAGGCCGATTTGAGTGGCGCGAAGGTTGATGGCGCCCGGTTTGACGGGGCGTATCTTGCTGAGTCAAAGCTGGACGGGGACACTAAAACGCTTCTGGCCGGGGCAGCTGCACATCAGCTTTCTCAGGTGGTAGCAGAAGAAAAAGAAGTGTTGCCAGAAAAATCATCAGAGAGCAGTGGGCTTCCTCTTGCAAGCGAGACTGCGGCGCCTGCTGCAGGAGAGGCTTCATTGGTGGCGGAGACGCCGCCAATGGCTTCTGAAGAGGGGGCTGCTGGTCCTGCTCAACTTGATCCTCCCCCTGATGAAGCGTCGGCTGTCCAGAATCCCGTTGCTGCCCTGGCCGCAGCTCCGGAAATTACTGTAACTGAAGCAGCAACGGTGACTGAGCCAACACAGCAGGTGGAGGATTTGGTCAAGCAGGCGAAAAAATCGGGGTTTTGCATCGAATGCAATTTTTCCGGGGCTCTGCTGAACAATGTGTCCATGAAGGGTTTGAACTTGGCGCGGGCTAATTTTACAGGGGCTCAACTGGCTGACGGTAATTTTAAGGAGGCAGACCTCAAGGGGGCGATTTTTCGAGGCGCCAATCTGAAGGGCGCGATTTTTAACGGGGCTGATTTGTATCTTGCCGATTTTAGTGGAGCAGATCTGTCAGATGCCGATTTCCGCGGGGCTATCCTGGGTGGTGAGGTCTTAAGTGATGCCACTTTGACCGGGGCACGTTTCGACGAACCAAAAAAATAGCGTAACTGTCCAGTAGTGCCACATCTGCGTTGTTATCGGCCTGCTCATGTGCGAAAAGCACACATCGAAGGCCGATGCCCAGCATCTGCGGCACTGCTGAACATTTACGGTTCTGGGCTTCGGCATCTTTCTGGGTCAGAAGGTGGATAGTCACAAAATAGCAATCATATATAACTCAGAGTGAGGGACTGCAGTTGACAGTTATTGGTCAATGAGCCCTGTCGAGGGTTGATCTCTCCCTGAGAATTTATCTCTTGTTCGATGGTTCAAGATTGCTCATGAACCTTTCACTCGTCAACCTGAGCACAATAACTCTAAAGAAGGGAGGCTGTTATGCCGTATGTTAGTATTCGAGTGGCCGGGACACTTGATAAAAAGCAAAAAGAAGAGATTTGCAGCGGGGTGACGGAGGTTATTGCCAAGGCAGCTGGAAAACCAAAAAGCTCTATTCTTATTTTTATCGATGAAGTTCCCCACGAAAATATCTCGTCTGGCGGGGCATTGTTGTCTGAGCGTCGTTGAGGGATATTCGTCTTCTCTTCACGGGTGTTGTTCCCTCATGATATAGCCTACATGTCTGCAACAGCGAAAGAGCTAGCCCGCCAGCGGTTGGCGTTATTAAGGCAACAGCTTAACTACCATGCCTATCAATATTATGTCCTTGATGATCCTGAAATCGCAGATAGTGAGTATGATGCCTATTTTCAGGACCTTTTAAGCATTGAGGAACAGTATCCCGATCTGATCACCCCTGACTCGCCCAGTCAACGGGTGGGCGCCCCTCCTCTTGCTCAATTCCAGCAGGTCCCTCACCGGATACCTATGCTTAGCCTTGAAAACGCCTTTAACGCCGCAGATGTGGCTGCTTTTGAAGAGCGTATTCTGCGGTATTTGAAAAGTTCCGAGCCATTGATCTATGTGGCCGAACCTAAGCTTGACGGCTTGGCAGTTGAGTTAGTCTATCAGGATGGCGTGTTGGTGATTGGTTCCACCCGGGGGGATGGTGAGGTTGGAGAGGATATAACCTTAAATCTCAAAACTATTCCTTCTATTCCTCTTCGGTTGCGGGCAGCTTCTCCGCCAGCGCTGCTCGAGGTGAGGGGTGAGGTTTTTTTGCCGATTGCCGGGTTCGAGGCCTTGAATGCTCAGCGTCAAGCCGCTGGAGAATCCCTTTTTGCCAACCCCCGAAATGCTGCTGCCGGATCTTTGCGCCAATTGAACCCTCAGATTGCTTCGTCTCGTCCCCTTGATTTTTTTTGTTACGGGGTAGCAGATCCCACCCAAACACCATGTCTGGGGCAATCTGAATTGTTGGACTACCTTCGCTCCTTGGGTTTCAAGATCAATCCTCACCGAATTTCCTGCCCGGGAATCGCTGCGGTGGTGACCTCATTTGAATCTCTCGCCTCTTTGCGCCAAAATTTGCCCTATGATATTGACGGGATGGTGGTTAAAGTCGATTCTTTCAACTTGCAACAACGTCTGGGCAATAAGGCACGTTCTCCTCGTTGGGCGATTGCCTGGAAGTTCGAGGCCACCCAGGTAACAACCCGTCTCCAAGATATCGAATTTGCAGTAGGCCGCACCGGTGCGGTAACGCCCATCGCCATACTTGAACCGGTCCATGTGGGCGGGGTGGTGGTCAGTCGCGCCACCTTGCACAATGAGGGAGAGATCCGCCGCAAGGATCTTCGCCTGGGGGATATGGTCCTGGTTCAGCGGGCCGGCGATGTGATCCCAGAAGTTGTCAGGTCGATTGCGGAGCAGCGCACAGGCAATGAACGGGCAATTGAGATGCCTTTGCAATGTCCGAGCTGTGATCATGAGTTGGTGCGATTGCCCGGGGAGGCCGTTGCTCGATGTCCAAGCACACTGTGTCCTGCCCAGCGAGTCAGAGCGCTGAGGCACTATGTGGGCAAGGCTGGACTTGATATTGATGGCCTGGGTGGGAAAGCGGTTGAGCAACTGTATGAGCATGGCTTGGTGCGTGACATTCCAGATCTCTATGCGCTGACTGCCGCAGATTTGGTTCAATTGGAGGGTTGGGCGGAAAAATCGGCAGAGAAGGCAGTTTCGGCCATTAATGCCAGCCTGCTCGTGGGGTTGTCTCGATTTTTATCGGCATTGGGAATTCGTTTTGTGGGAGAAGTGACCGCACACGTGTTGGCCAGCCGTTTTGGTTCGTTGGCAGCGATTAGGGGCGCGCGGCTTGAGGATCTGCTCGATATTGAGGGGGTGGGGGAGCAGTCTGCCAAGAGTCTGGTTCAGTACTTTATCGATCCTCGTGTTGATGCCATGTTGAATCGATTACAGGGATACGGTTTAATTCTTCATGTTGACACCCAGGAACCAGCTGCCTTGACCGGAGCGGTTTTTGTCTTTACCGGCACTTTGGTCACTTTTTCCAGGGATGAGGCCAAGAGCCGAGTGAAGGCCCTGGGAGCTCAAGTGGTCTCTTCGGTGGGTAAAAAGGTCACTCATGTGGTGTGCGGGGAGGGCTCGGGCAGCAAGCGAAAAAAGGCCGCAGAGTTAGGTCTGCGGATTGTCGAGGAGAAAGAGTTTTTGGGCATGCTCCAGGTGTCGTCGGTAGAGACCAAGATAGAGGAGGTATGATTCATGGCCATGGTTCGAATCCAGGCTATCGTAAGAGGCCGGGTGCAAGGGGTATTATTTCGAGATTATACAGTGAAAGAGGCAGGCCGGTTTGGTTTGAGCGGCTGGGTGCGGAATCGAGAGGATGGCACGGTGGAGACCGAGTTCCAGGGGGACGCCGAGGAGGTTGCGCTTATGGTGAACTGGCTGCGCCAGGGGTCTCCTCTGTCTCAGGTCACCGGGGTTGACACGGCTTCGGCCAAGGTGAACCCTGAGGAGTCCGGGTTTATGGTCAGATATTGACAAGACTTAGACTCGGTCTTAGATTGGCGCTCTTCTGCCGCCTGCAGCGGGAGAGATACTATAAACCTTACAATATTGGCACCTACCCAGCACGGGATGTGTAACTCGATACAGATCCGTGCGATGTGTCCAAGTGAAGAAAGAAGACTTATGAACCAGACGACATCTCTTCGGATTGTCTGCCCTGAGTGTGGCAACGATACCGATTTTTTTGAAGTTGCCGATGGGGTGGTGATTACTACCCAGTACTTACAAAATACCGATTGTAGTTTTACTCAGGATGGTGACGAATCTCAGGTTTTGGGAGAGATCAAGTTTTTCTGTGGTGAGTGCAATGCGAATTTGTCGCACTTTCACCACCGGTTTTTAGAGATGTTGTTTTGACATGTTGCTATGGCAAGTATGACAATCTCGCAAAAAGTCTGGGGATGGCTAAGCAAAAGGTTCGATATACAAGGCGCGGGGTGTGTTCTGTGAGTGAGGCCATACATATGGTATGCCGAACGAGCAAAACCGCCACGCAACGCAGTAGATCGGATTTTTTGCGACGCCATCAAGTATAGGTGTCTTTATCTCCCGGACAGAAACGATCATGTCCTGTGTGGAAGATACGGGAAATTTTTTTAAGGAGAGAGTCGTTATGTGGAAATTAACAACTGTATCAGCTGTAATCCTCTTGGCAGTGAGTAGCTGCACCTGGGTTAAATTGAGCCACAACGGAGATAATGTGCGGGTGGTGGCAACATCTGAAGTGCAGGGATGTAAAAGTATCGGCCAGACAAAGGTCTCAGTGAGAGACACCTTTGTCGGCGATCTTAAGCGTGATGAAGGAAAGGTGGCGCGCGAGTTGATGACCCTTGGCCGAAACAGCGCGGCCGAGATGGGGGGAGATACTCTGACGGTCGCTTCTGAAGTTATTAATGGAGAGCGATCGTTCAGTGTTTACAAGTGTATGCCGTAATTATTTGTTATGAAAAGCGGTAACTGTATGGCGGGATTTCTTCCGGTCAGCCCGCTTTTTGTCTGAACACAGGTCGTGACAGGGTGTCGCTCAAAGAGGAACAGCACCGCTTGTGTGGCGATATTTATTACGGCGTTGTAAATATTTTCTTTCGCGATGCACGATAATGTGATAAAAAGATCACATTTGCTAATGTTGACAGTCTCGCAAAAAGATAGCCGATGGCTAAGAAAGAGGGCCGATATACAAGGTGCGGGGTGCGTTTTGCGAGTGAGGACGTACATATGGTATGCCGAATGAGTAAAACCTCTACGCAACGCAGTAGATCGGATTTTTTGCGACGCCATCAATGTTCATTGTGGAAAAGTGTGCTGTGCTCAGGAACCAAAAAACGAGGAGAATACTTAGATGGGTAAGTGCGGATGTAAAAATAACGATATGATGGCTCAGTCGCTTCCAACTTTATTTGGGAGCAATGTCTTTAATTTCAGGGCAATGAAGGAACGCCTGCCAAAAGAGACCTATAAGGCGTTGCGTCAGACTATAGATATGGGAACTTCCCTGCAGCCCGAGGTGGCTGCGGTGGTAGCCAATGCCATGAAGGATTGGGCGATTGAAAAGGGTGCCTCCCACTATACCCATTGGTTTCAGCCGCTGACCGGCATCACCGCCGAGAAGCATGATTCTTTTATTTCGCCGACCAGCGATGGTGGTGTGATCATGGAGTTCTCTGGCAAGCAGCTTATCCAGGGCGAGCCGGATGCCTCATCTTTTCCCAGTGGAGGACTGCGCGCTACTTTTGAAGCCCGGGGATATACCGCCTGGGACTGTACTTCACCGGCCTTCCTCAAGGAGGACGAAGTTGGCGATGTCACTTTGTGCATCCCCACGGCTTTTTGTTCCTACACGGGTCAAGCCCTAGATAAAAAAACTCCCCTGCTTCGTGCCATGGAGGCAGTTTCCAAGCAGGCATTGCGTGTACTGCAGGCCATGGGTAACACCACGTCCGTCAGGGTAACTTCAACGGTTGGGGCTGAGCAGGAGTATTTTCTTATTGATCAGGATCTTCTCGCTGAGCGCTTGGATCTGCTTTCTTGTGGTCGGACTTTATTCGGCGCTCCTGCTCCGAAGGGTCAGGAGCTGGAAGACCAGTACTTCGGCGCCATCAAGGATCGGGTTTCAGCCTATATTAAGGATCTGGATATAGAGCTGTGGAAAATGGGGATCGCCTCAAAAACCAAGCACAATGAGGTTGCCCCTGGCCAGTTTGAAATGGCTCCGGTATTTGCAACCACCAATATCGCCACCGACCACAATCAGTTGGTCATGGAGACTATGCAGAAGATGGCCCTCCGCCATGGCATGGTCTGCCTGCTTCATGAGAAGCCCTTTGCTGGAGTCAATGGTTCTGGTAAGCACAATAACTGGTCATTGAGCACTGATGATGGCATTAATCTTCTTGAGCCAGGAAGTACTCCGGCTGATAACGCTCAGTTCTTGGTCTTTGTCTGTGCCATGCTTAGGGCGGTGGATACTCATGCTGACATCCTTCGCGGCACCTGCGGGAGTGCGGGAAATGATCATCGGTTGGGCGCCAACGAGGCTCCCCCTGCCATCATCTCTGTCTTTTTGGGTGATGAACTTTATGACGTTTTTGATAGGGTCGCTAAGGGAGAAAAAAACTGCAAAGGCGGAATCTGTAAGTCCCTTAATATCGGTGTTGATTCCTTGCCGGAGTTGCCGAAGGACAACACTGACCGTAACCGGACCTCGCCCTTTGCTTTTACCGGCAATAAGTTTGAATTTCGGATGGTCGGTTCGTCTCAGTCCATAGCTGGACCCAATGTTGCGCTCAATACCATTGCCGCCGAGGCCTTGGATGAAATCGCTACCCGCTTGGAGAAGGCCAAGGATGTTAATGCCGAGATTGTGGCTTTTCTTAAGGAGACCCTTGAGAAGCATGGTCGAATCGTATTTAACGGCAATAACTATTCAGAGGACTGGGCGAGCGAAGCAGAGAAGCGCAAATTGCCCAATGTCAAGACCGCAATCGATGCCTTTAAGGCCTTTATTACCCCCAAGGCTATAAAAATGTTTGGGGCGTATAAGGTATTGAGCAAAGAGGAGTTGCACTCCCGTTATGACATTTATGTCGAGCAGTACGCCAAGCAAATCAATATCGAAGCTCAAACTTCTATTCAAATGGTCAAGCGGTTGTATATCCCGTCGGTAATTACTTTTATGACCGAATTGGGCAATTCGATCAATGTGACCGGGAAATACTCTTCTGTGCAGAAGGATCTCCTGGCCCAGGCCGGGGCACTACTTGAGTCAGCCGCAAAAAACGTGGTGAAGCTTGAGGATGAGACCAACAAGGCCAAGGCCATTGATAAGGTTGACAAGCAGGCTGCGGCTTATCGCGATAAGGTGGCAGTTGTCATGTCCAAACTGCGTGCCGATATCGATGCCCTTGAAGCCATCACCCCTGCCGATCTTTGGCCGGTGCCGACCTATAGCGATCTGTTGTTCACGCTGTAATTGCAGCGATCGGTTTCAAGTACCAAGAAAGGGGAGGCGAAAGCCTCCCCTTTCTTGGTTTAACGGGGCCTGGTGGCGGTAATCGTTTGCTACGTGGTGCCTGTTAGCTCAAGGTGTCTGTACCGGTAACGCTGAGAGATGCCGGGGTATAGCCGGTTCGCTCCCGGACCTTGACGAGGAATCGGTTGATCAGGGGGCGTTCCTGCGGCACAACCAGGAGTCCGGGTAAGGGTTGGGTCGGGAGCAAACGTTCCTGGGCTGCCATACTTGCGGTTTCCTCGTTTGTGGCGTCGAGAAAGGAGAGGACATCGGCTAAGTTGCCCCACCATCCGCCGCGATCCAGGTCTTCCAGGAGTTGGTTGGTCACAATGGCCAGAGTAATGAGCCAATCCGGCGCCTCGGCTACCTCCGATTGGGCGCATATGACCGTGGAATTGAAGCTCCGGCAGGCAAAAGGACGTACGGGGTAGATGGTGCAGAGGTTGTCTTGAAGGAAAAAGCAAGGCTCAAACAACCAGGGCGCCTCTGCCTCCGGTTCAAACTCTTTGCCGGAGAGATAGAGGCTGGCCAGTCCATTACCGGTCAGGGTAGGACGCAGTAACACCTGGTCTCTGGGCAGGTCCGGCAGGCCTTTGCCGGTCTTGTGCAGAAAATCGACAATCAACCGCCCTTCGGCGGTGGTCAGATTGACACTCCTGGTACAGCAGGTGGAGCATCCCGACCGGCAGGCAAAATCAATACCTGCCGATTCCTCGACGAAGATGGTATAAATGTCTGATATCATTCGTAGGTTCTTCCTTGTTTTGTAAACGTTCAGCAGCACCGCATCTGCTTTGTCATCGGCCTGGTTCGCCTACCATATGTATAGCGTACAGGCCTCTTTCATGTATCTGCAGCACTGTGAACGTTTACAGTTCCGGGGTTACCTGTAGTTTTGGTACCCTTGGTGAACTGTTACCTTGATTTTATCGGTCTCAGCGGCCGATTTTCGTATCCTTTGTTTTCATGCAGGTATTGTTGAAATCGTCAAACTTTTCGCAGGTGGTTCGTACAAAGGATTGCTGGGGTGGGTAGAAGGTGCATTTTGTCTGGTAAAGGCAGGTGTTGTTGAACTTATCCCAGAACTGGCACTCTTCAACGCATTCGAGATCTCTATACATATGGGTCTTTTTTTCAAACAGGCACTTGGCATTAAAATCGTCCCAGTGCTGGCAGTCGTTAAGGATCATGGGGAGACCTGTTGACGATGATTGCCCGCAGGTGACGGTGAGGTCTCCCTGGCGGTATGTTTCTCCCGCTTCGAGGAGCACCTCTTTTGCTCCGGCATTCCCTACCCCAAATACCACTATGGCGATGAAACATATCAGTCTATGCGTGCTCATGATTGGACTCCTTGTTGTGTTGGTTAACTAGAGGGGTGCGGGTTACGGCGCATCACGAACCGATACCGGTATGGTGATCGTCTTAACCAGCCGGAAGTCGTCCATGACAAAACCTTCGCCGATGCCCTGACGGGTCGGCCCTGCATTTCTGAACCCCATCCGTGCGTACCAAGCAATCGCGTCGAGACCGTACTTGTTAACTGACAACCATATCTGATTGATTCCCCGCTGAAAATATAAGTCTTCCACAAAATATAAGGTCTGTTTTTCTAGGCCAAGGCCGCGCGCTGACTTCAAGATATAGATCTTGCTTAACATCAGGGTTGGTCCGGTTCTGTCTGGAACGATGGCTACATAGCCAAGGTCTTGTCCTTGATGAGAAACAAGGTAATACTCATATGTGTCGCTGAGTTGCGCAATAATTGAATGCGCGCTTTGAAATTTCGCTACCATGTAGTCAACTTGTTTTTGACCGATGATGGGGACGTAATGTTCCTGCCAAATTTCGTGGGCGAGGCGTACGACGGCGGCTACTTGTTCTTCTGAGTGAACGAACTGGAAATGGTTCATCGTATTCTTCATGGACAATTGGTTTTAGCTGTCAATTTCGGCTATTATTTTAAATAGTTCCATGTCGGTAGTGGTGCGGTGTTTTTGTCTCCAGTGAGGATGATCCCAATGGAGGTAAATGTTGGTGAGGATTTCGTCAGATAATAAAAGAGGAACTGTTGGCCTCTGCTGCTGCCGAAGGTTATGGATGATCTGTAATCGGGTCTTGGTCTCCTCATTCCACGGTTCAACCCGTGAGGCGTTGGTAAGGTACATTAGGCTATACTCATGCGCACACCAAATTTTTGTTTCCGCCGGCAAGGATCTAATTTTTTTGAGCGCACTGAGCATGTCGGTGAGCGTCCCTTCAAAGATAGCCCCGCAGGTGCCGGCAAAAATAGTGTCTCCGGAAAAAAGATCATAACTGGCTGGAAAATGATATGCGATATGAGCACGGGTATGTGCATGAACATCAAGTACTTTACATTCTTGACCAAAAAGGATGAATTTTTCACCTGGCTTAACCACCCGGTTTTGATTTGGAATACGTCCTGAATCGCTTGCGCCGATCACTTCGACTTCTGGGAAGCGCTGCACGAGGGCGCGAATTCCGGCTGTGTGGTCTAGATGGTGATGGGTACACAAGATATGCGAGAGTTTTGCTGAATGGGCGCTTAGCCAGGAAAGGAGAGGTTTTGCTTCTCCGGGATCAACACAAAAAGCCTCGTTGGTTTTGGTGTTTAATGAGGCAAAGATATAGTTGTCGGTAAGAGATTCTATTATCGTAATATCCATAGAGATGGCGCCTCAAAGGTTTTTTGGTGATGAATCTCGTGTCAAGTGGGGGCAGATGGGAAGAGGGACCGATGGTCTTAGAGAGAGCGCCGTGTTATTGGCCCTCCGGTTTGTCGATGGTCTCACTTAAAGCGGCCACTTTTTTTTGCAGTTCCTCGCTCAGTTTTACCTTTCCCTCAAGAACGCAGCCACGACGCCCGGGGATGCATTCACCTTTGATTTTGGTGCAGCGGTCGGCGTTGATATCGAAATTTTTACAGTAGAAAGTCATTGTGTGTCGTCATCCTTGATGGTGAAAAATTTGTCAAACCTCATATAACTGTCGCACCAGGGTACCCCGTATGCCTGAAAACACTATTAATTCATTTTTTTCGAATTAACCAGGTACCTTCCCTTTTTTTGTGCTCATGGCGCAAAAGGATTTCGCTAATCATCTCGAATGTATTCATTACAATTCTGTGAAACACGGCTTGGCGACATCGCCTGCGGATTGGCCCCACTCCTCGTTCCATCACTATGTCGCCTAAGGTTTATATGCAGCGGATTGGGGGCAGGGGAGACAATGCAGTGTTGTCCGGTTAGAGAATTGCATTATAACAATCTGAAATATTTATCAAAAATAAGAAAAATGTCTTGATAAGGAGGCAAAAAACGGTTGGCGAAATTTCATAATTACTAACCATTCTATGGAGTTATGAAAAATGCTACGATCGATGCCAGTCAGAAAAAGCTACTCAACCGTTTCCTTCAGAAACCTTTGTCAACCACTAAACAATATCTTGTTTAGTGCTCCTCGCCTTGTCTCACGATGCAACAGGCCACTATAAATGGAATTCGAACACCAACTTAATGCATTCATCTTTTTCCACTTGGAAGAGCATACCTCCGGTCGCCATCTCATCCAGGTTTTGCAGGATGACGATTTCGCCAGAAGCGTCATAGCTCCGCCTGGTGGAATTAGCAAAAGCGCCTTCTTTGAAGCCATGAGAGAACGAGGGCTTGAACAGTTCCTTTTCGTCTTCAGGAACTTCAAAAAACCGTGGCTCAAATATTACCGCAACAATACGCTGAGCTTGGCCAACTGGTTGCTATTGATGGCTCGCTCATCGACTCTGTGCTTTCAATGGAATAGGCCTCCTATCGTGGCGGATCAAAAAAAGCAAAAATCCACATCGGTTTCGATGTTAACCGTTCGCTTCCAAAAGAATATTTCTCACCGACGGCAACGGTGGCGAGCGTCCCTTTGTCTCCAAAATCCTGAAGCCTGGCGAACCCGGTATCATGGATCGAGGGCATCAGAGCCACAAAGATTTTGATCTCTGGCAGGCAGAGGGAAAGCACTTCGTCTGCAGGATCAAAGGCAACACACCATCACAACCTGCCTGGAGAATTTCCAGCAGCCAGTGAACAGCTTCATCTTTTACGATGCCATGGTTCAACTAGGCCAATCGGGCATTAATCAGACCGAGAAACCACTGCGTCTTGTTGGCTATCGAGTTGATGGCAAGGAATATTGGATTGCCACTGACCGATTCGACCTGACAGCTGAGCAAATATCCCAAATATATAAGCTACGCTGGGATATTGAAAAGTTTTTCGCATGGTGGAAACGCCACCTGCGCGGCTACCATTTAATCTCCCGCAGTGAGCATGGCCTCAAGATTCAAATTCTTGCTGGCCTTATCACCTATCTGCTTCTGGCCATTTACTGCCACGAAGAGCACGGAGAATCGGTAAACATTAAAAGGGTACGTCAATTGCGAAGCAAGATCCTCAACGAAACCCGTGAAGCGGATTGTGGCCCATATGTTTCTGGCTTGAACGATAATACTCCGCCAAGAAATTTACCTGCAAGTCCTTAACCGGACAACACTGACTTTTTCCGGCTTTTTTCAAACCCTGATGTCCAAGCAAGCTTCCTGTTCACCGGATGATCTTCAGCCACCAGAATTCGAACCGGCCGATCTTTCCGTCCTACTTCGGCATGATGTCTGGTTAATACCGTGTCCGTTCCCTCTGGCAGTTTGATCCCTTGGGAAAGCAGATTAAGCAGTTCGTCTCGCCTGATGGGCTGGGTCAGATGGCCGACAGCTCTAAGTTTTCTGCGTGCCAGGACATCCCCCCTGAATCGGTGACGGGAGGAAATATTTTTCATTCAATGGTAGCACGATTATTATTTTAGTTTTATTTTATCTTGACTGTTGCTGTTTTAATCTTTATTAAGAGCACCTAATACTATTTCTAGTTACACTATATGGTGACCCGTGTCATTTGGGTGTTATTCAGCTTAAAAGGAGGTTGTGCTCATGGAATGGCTAAAAGAAACGATTGACTACGGTATCATCGGGTTATTGGTGATGATGAGTATCGCAGCGGTGGCTATCGGCATCGAACGGTTCTTGTTCTTCAAAAGGATATCCTTTGCTCAGTATTCGGATCGGAGGAATCTGGAACTCGATCTTTTCGCCAAGCTGCATCTCATTGCCAGTATTGGCATCAATGCCCCGTATATCGGCCTTTTGGGCACAGTACTCGGCATCATGCTCACCTTTTATAACATGGGCAAAAGCGGATTCATGGACACCAGCAAGATCATGATCGGCTTGGCCCTTGCCCTCAAAGTCACAGCAGTAGGCCTCTTGGTGGCCATCCCGGCGGTGATCATCTACAACTTGCTGTTACGGCAAGCAAAGGTGCTCCTTCTTAAGTGGGAGATCAAGCATGGATGACAAAGGCTTTACCAGCATCAACGTTATTCCCTTAGTCGATGTCATGCTCGTGCTCCTTACCATCGTGTTGACAACTTCGACCTTTATAGCCGTCGGCGCAATCCCGGTGGAACTTCCTAAGGCCATGAACTTTGCCGTCGAGCCACTGAAATCAATCACCATCGAAATCGACAGCAAGGGGGTCGTTTTTTTTGAAGCGAAACCCATTGATATTGGAGGCCTTGGCGCGGCACTAAGTCAGCTCACCAGAGAGACGCCAGTCCTGATCCGGGCTGACCGCAACGTAGCCCTGCAGAGTTTTGTCGAGGTGATGGATACCGTGAAGGGTTTGGGCTTTATCAAGGCCAGTCTGCAAACGGAGAAAAAATCATGACCAGAATCATAAACGGCCTAGGCTTGTCGCTCATGCTTCATGGTTTGATGCTGACCTCACTCATGAGCGTGGCTAATTTACCGGTACCATTACCGCCCCGTGCCATCGATTTTTTTATCCTGGCATCATCACCGTCGGAACTTCCTCCGATCATCGCCGAAGAACCTCTCCCCGCAGCACCTTCAGAACCAGACGTAATCACTGCCCCCCCACCACTGGAAGTGCCAGTACCCCCAGTTGAAAAGCAAATCACTGCCGTTGCACTATCCCCCCCCAAGAAGCCTGTGCCGACGGCCATCCAAAAGGTTGTTGAGCCAGAGCTCCAGCCTGTCGCCAAGATTCAGTCGGCCCAGGGCGTGGCAGATATTTCCAGCGAATCAAGTTCACAGGTAGCAGATACATCACCCAGCCCACCGATGGGCACTGTTCAAACCTCCGCCTCAACAGGGACTGGTAAACCGAGCGATGGTACGCTAGGTAATGCCTCCTCAGTCTCCGCTGGTCATATCGATATCCGGCAGCAGTACCTGACCATGGTGAGAGGCCGCATTGAAAGCCATAAAAATTACCCCATAATGGCCAGACGCCGTCAGATAGAAGGCCGGGTCGGCATCCGATTTGTGATTAGCCAGGAAGGAGAGGTGCGCAATGTCGAGATCGCCCAGTCTTCGGGATATGAGACCCTCGACCAAGCGGCACAGAAGGCGGTATTGGCAGCCTCGCCTTTTGCCAAGCCACCCGCCCCGACCTTCAATGAAGAGATACCCTTAGAACTCACCATCGTTTTTTCACTGACCTGAGTGCCCTGCGCCGGGTAGGTCAGGATTCGTAAGTGATCACGGGGCAGCGACTAGAAACTGCGCTCCACCTTGGAACTGTAAGCGATTGCAGGGTGCCCCAGATGCGCGAAAGGGGGCTGCGAGCTATACTTGATAATCTCGCAAAAAGTCACGGGATGGCTAAGCAGGTAAGCGAGGCTGCGAAGCAGATGGGGTATCCGGTGATCGCTTGCCAGGATTCTCCTTCAATAGCAAACGGATAAGGCGAATGGAAATGCAGAAAGAAACAACGTCCTCTTCTCTCATCTACTGTCAGAGGCATAGGGTTTAAACAGAGTGGCGGTACTAAAAGTAGGGAGGTGACGGGGGGAGATAAAGAAATTACATGGCATGAGAAGCAGGAAATTTAAGGCCGGGACAGGGTCATAACCTTTGGCGGAGAGACCCTGCCCCGATGGGAAACGCTGTAGCAATCAACGTCCCTTTTTTTACACTATCAGAAAAGAGGGTGTACAGAAACATGAAAGGAGGAGTTAGTTGAAGAAAAAAATTGTGAAAGAGATGTTTGGAAGCACACTTATTCTGCTTACGTTCTTTTCCCTAGCTTCAGCAGAAGGGGAGAATAAAGAGACAAAGCTTGACGATATAGTGGTAACCCCCACGGGAACGATTGTCGATGAAAGCATCTTCAAAGTGCCGGCTGTGGTGGAGACACTTACTGCCGAAGGAATTAAACGGATAAACACTGTAGATACGGCGGACGTGTTCAAATACATGCCGGGCTCCTATCTGCGAAAGTTATACACCGGGTCTACAAATAGCCCCCTGGTTATCCGGGCCAATAACTCAACCATGACTGCGAGAACTCAGGTCATTGCTGATGGTCTCAGTATAAGTGATTTTACCGCAGCCGGTAACAGCAATGCGCCGAAGTGGCAGATGGTTATGCCCGGCGAAATTGAAAGCGTGGACATGATCTATGGGCCTTTTTCTGCAGCGCTGAGCGGTAATTCCATGTCAGGGGCGGCTATTATCAGCACGCACATGCCGCAGAAGAGAGAAGCACAGGCAGATGTCACTTACACTTTCCAGAACTTCAGGGAATACAATTCCGATTCTGATCTTAACGGGTACACAGCAAATGCATACTACGGAGACAAGGTCGGGCCTTTGTCTCTCTCAATCTGGGCTGACCGCCTGCAAACGCAGGCTCAAGGAATCATGTATGCCACGGTATTGGCATCTTCAGGAGGGGCCGATACCGGAACAGCCGTAACCGGATGGGTGGCAGACCAGGATCCTCGAAATCAACCGAGATATATTTTGGGGGCTCAGGGGGTGCAGGACATAACAAACAACACGGCAAAGTTTAAGCTGGCCTATGACCTGACCCCCGAGTCGCAAATCCGTTTCACCTTGGGCTTTTGGGACAGCTTGCTGGCTCGCGATAGTCCAGAATCATATTTGTTGGATGCCAGTGGGAATCGCATATACTCGGGCAACGTTAACATCAATGGCAAGCAATTTACGTTAGCTCCAAATACCTTCGCCTATGCAGAAACGGAGAGGCAAGACGCACTTTCTGGTCTGACCTATATGTATAATTCGCCGAAGGGCATTAAAGTCTTTGCCGGAGTGAGTCTTTATACCAGCCCTGAGGATATTACCCGAACGTCGAGCGCCACCCCTCCCACTTCACAAAGCGGTGGCGCGGGCACGGTTACGGAGAACGACAATGGATGGAATACTGCCGATTTGAAAGGTTCATACGAGATCAAGGGGGCAGGCCTCCACACGGTGGGGGCAGGCTACCACCACGATCGGTATTACGTCGATTCTGACACCTGGAATGCAACAAATTGGAGCAGTGATTCGAAAACGACTTTAAGTATTGGCCAAAAAGGAACAACGCAGACCCACGCTGTCTTTATCGACGACACATGGGACATCAACAAGAAGTGGTCAGTCTATGCCGGAGCCCGGCAGGAATGGTGGGAGGGCAACGATGCATCAAAGTCGACCGATGCCGCCACAGGGCGTCTCACCAGTAGTATGCCTGATAAGAGCGACAGTGATATCTCGCCAAAGGTTTCAACAACATTTAAACCATCGGAGGACTGGAGATTGCGCATTTCTCTTGGTACAGCGACCAGATTTCCGACAGTAGGCGAACTCTATTTCGGAGGGATTACAAGTTCAGGGGTCATCAACAAGTCAAACCCAGACCTGAAGCCAGAAAAGGATTTTGCCAAGGATTTTACCATCACACGCCTATTGGGAGAAACAGGGGAAGCACGCCTGACTTTTTTCGAAGACTACGTGGATGATGCCATTTACAGCCAGACCAACACCTATACAAATATTACAAATTTTCAGAATGTGGATGAAGTGAGGACTCGGGGCATCGAGGTTGCGATCAATAAACGAAAACTCCTCATCGACGGGCTTGGAGCGTTTGCCAATCTCGCATTTTCTGATTCCGAGATATTGGCCAACGAGAATGTGCCAGGGAGTGTTGGCAAGGACTTCCCGCGCGTACCGCAATGGCGTGCCAAATGCGTTCTCGATTATGCGCCTTCCGATCGCTGGTTTGTCACATTAGCAGGCCACTACTCGGGAGAGCAGTTTGATAAGCTCGATAACAGCGACGACAACGGTGGCTATGGCGGGCTTGATGAATTCCTGGTTTTTGACACGAAGGTCTCCTTCTTTATCATGAAGGACATGACAGCATCCCTAGGGATAGATAACCTCACCGACGAACTGTATCATGTGTCACATCCTTACCCAAGGCGGACTTTTCTGGCCAACCTTAAGTACACTTTTTAAGGTAGCGGGATTTATTAATAACAAATAAGACTCCGGCAATAGTGTTCAGAGGTTTGTGACTATTGCCGGATTTTGTTAAAAATCAAGGAGATACTTGTTCATGCTCGAAGCACGCTCACTCACCAAGATCTATCAAGGTATACCAGCGCTTGATCGCCTTGATCTACATGTCCGGGACGGTGAGGTTTTCTGCCTGCTTGGCCCCAACGGAGCAGGCAAAACCACCACCGTAAACCTGTTCCTCAATTTTATTACCCCCACTTCTGGACAAGCGTTGGTTTGTGGCGTCAATGCTGCTGAGGCACCGCTAGATGCGCGGAAGAGACTCGCCTATATTCCCGAGACGGTAATGCTTTACGGCAATCTCTCCGGGCTTGAGAACTTGGAGTATTTCAGCGCTCTCTCCTCTGGACGCCAGCGTGAGCGGGGCGACCTGCTGACCCTGCTTTCCGAGGCTGGCTTGCCAAAGAACGCCGCAACCCGCCGCGTCTCCGGCTACTCTAAGGGGATGCGGCAAAAGGTGGGGATCGCCATCGCCTTGGCCAAGGAGGCAAAAGCTCTGCTCCTAGACGAGCCGACCTCGGGTCTCGATCCGCTAGCCGCGAATGAATTTGCGAGGTTGATCGAGGATCTGCGGCAGCGTAATCTGGCTGTGCTGATGGTCACCCACGATCTGTTTCTCGCCAAACAGTGTTCCACCCGTGTAGGCATCATGCAGCGCGGTCGCTTGGCTGCGGTATTCAATACCGACGACACCGATCACGTCGGGCTTGAGCGTGAATACCTCGATATCTCACGTCAGGAGTTGGCAGCATGAGTAGTCCGATAGCGGTTAGCATGACCGACGACACAACGAACTATGTCCGTTGGCGGATCATCCGAACCATAGCCGCCAAGGAGTGGCTTGAAATTAATCGTGATGCCCGCTTTCGTTGGCTCGCAGCACTAACTCTGCTTCTTATGGCCTGCGCCGTTATCTTCGGAGCTGGCCAGGCACAACGCACGGAGCGCGACCGAACGGTTGCGGCGGAGGCTGACCGCCAGCTCTGGACCGCCCAGGGTGCCAAGAACCCGCATGCCGGAGCCCATTTCGGCCAATACGCTTTTAAGATGCAAAGTCCGTTAGCGCTCGCCGACCCTGGCATTGAAGCCTATGTCGGCACCGCCGTCTGGCTTGAGGCCCACAAACAAAACGAGGTGCAATTTATCCCGGCGTACGATGGCGGCCTTTCGGTGCGTCTCGGAAACCTTTCCCTGGCCTTCGTGCTCCAGACGGTGATGCCGCTTCTGGTGATTATGCTCGGTTTTTCGGCATTCTCGGGCGAACGAGAACGGGGGACGCTGCGCCAGCTCTTGAGCTTGGGGACCCGCCCGTTAGACCTGCTCGCTGGCAAATATCTCGCGGTGATTTCCGTTCTCGCGGCTTTGCTGTTGCCTGCTTTGGCGGGAGTTTTGCTGTGCTGTCTTTTCCTCGTCGAGCCATCGGTTCTTTCGTACCAAGATCAACTGGTGCGGCTTGGCTGGTTGGTGATCGGCTACGGTCTCTATCTCGGAGGTTTTGCCGCCTTGGCGCTGGCGGTCTCGGCTTTTTCCTGGACCTCACGCGCGGCATTGGTCGGTTTGTTGGCCTTCTGGCTGTTCATCTGTTTTCTCGCACCACGTTTGTTGACGGATTTTGTGCGCGACACCCTGCCGCTCCCCAGTGCACTCGAATACCGTCAAGATATCGCCAACGACAAGAAAAAATCCTTCGAACATAACGAAAAGCATCCAGCCTTTATTGCTTTCCGCGATCAGGTGCTCCGCCAATATGGAGTTGAGCGAGTTGAGGATCTCCCCGTTAATTTTCGAGGCCTATCTCTGCGTGAAAGCGATGAGCAAGGTTATCGTATCTACGATCGTCATTTTGGCGCCTTACAGGAGGATTTTCTCCGACAGGATAGATGGCGCGCGGTTCTCGGTTTTGCCGTGCCATTTCTCGCTATTCAGCCCTACTCGATGGGAATGGCAGGCACGGACAACCGGAGCCACCGTCATTTCGCTAGCGCCGCCGAGCAACACCGGCGCATAATCCAGACCATCGCGAGTGATGATCTCATCCACAATGGCCGTTACGGCGACGAAAACTATGTGGCTGACCCTGAAATATGGGAAAAAATTCCTTCCTTTATATATCACGGACCCCAAGCCGAATGGGTGCTTGCGGCGCAGGCCAGCAATCTCTTTTCTCTGACGGGCTGGTTCATCATGGCGGCGCTTCTTGCTGCCTTCGCTGTGAAGCGCATACGAGTAATTTAGGAGTATCACTTATGGCAAACTTACATATCTTTCAGGCAGCGATTCGTTGCGAATGGCGCAATCTCCGGCATGATCCAGCGCTATGGCTCGTACTTGCGATGATCCTCTGCACCGTAACCTATGCCCTTCACAACGGTAAGGTTTTGGAAAAGCGTCAAACGCTTTCTGTTGCAGCCGCAAGTGTCGATGAGCAAAAAAGGCTCACGGATTTGCGGGCGAATTTGGCCGACATCGAGGCCGGCAAGGTACCGCCCCCGGATCGCCCTTACCGAGACCCGAGAAATGCTATTTTTGTCGGGAACGGGAGAGGCGCGACAAACCTATCCTTGCCGCCTCACCCCTTGGCAATTACGGCTGTCGGCCAAAGTGACCTCTACCCGCCTACTGTGTTAGTCTCGACCGGGAGCAAGGACACTTTTCTCTTCAGTAACGAAATCGACAATCCGGTTCATCTCCTCGCTGGCTCCTTTGATCTTGCCTTTGTCCTGGTCTTTGTCTATCCGCTCTGGATTCTCGCGCTCACCTATAACCTGGTTTCTGGGGAGAGAGAACAGGGGACGCTCGCCCTTACCGCTTCATGTTCGGTTCACTTGCGAACCGTGATGATCGGCAAGCTTCTGGTGCGAGCCGGGCTTCCCATCCTTTTTACCTTGGTGTCGGTTTTCTCGGGGCTTATTTTTTTTATTGGCAGCAATCTGGCGGGCACGGTTCAGTCGCTGGTAATCATGGCGCTGGCGATCATTCTTTACGGGGCATTCTGGGCCGCTTTGAGCGGAGCTGTGAACGGACTGCTAAGCCGGGATTCAGCTTATAACGCCCTGCTCTTGGTGGCGGCCTGGATTGGCCTGCTATTGATTGTGCCCACCCTCGTTAATGCTTGGGCAGAAACGCGTTATCCCTCGCCATCGCGCGCCGAGTTGGTTTTTGCGGTGCGGGCGGCTAAGGTCGATGCCGACCGCGAGCGTGACGCCGCCCTGGTCGGCACACCGGAAGAACATTCGCGCGGAGGAGTTACGCATACGCACGAGGATAAGCTAGAGCGGGGCAGCCTCCGGGAGCGAACCCTGCGGAGCCTTGCCAGCGTGCAAGCTGCTACCGCCCGTGCCGATGAGATCATCGCAACTCATGATACCAAGTTACAGCAGCAGCACACCCTGGCCGAACGTCTTGCGTTTGCTTCGCCGGCGATGCTTATGTACGACGCGCTTGCGGAAATAGCCGGTACCGGACGTAGCCGTTATCAAGATTTTTCAGACCAGGTTGATCACTTTCACCAACAATGGTGCGACTTCTTTGTCTGCCGGGCCAAAGCCGAGCGGATGCTGACAGTTGACGACTATGACCGTTTCCCCCGCTTTCACTATTTGGAAAATCCGGACATTGGCACCTCATCTCGCGTTGTCTTTGAAATGACAGGGATCAGCTTTTTGGTTTTCGTGTTTACCTGGCTCGCAGCACAAGGCTTCCGGCGTTGCCGGGTAACCTCATAGCAAGAACGAAGCTGATGGGTATTTTTGGCATGTTGTAGACGTTAAAGCAAATCATTGACAACTAGCGCAGATCACAGAAGGTGGAGTTGTAATAAGTGCAAAATCTGACACTGGTGAGACGAAGATAATCAAAATCTGACACCCACCATTATTATGGGAGGCATCATTTCCGTCATATCTTCATCTTTATGAAACCCGGGAACTGAGCTGGAGGATAGATGCCATACGGGCAATTCTAGAGGACTGAAGATTAAATCAACATGATTTCCCGATGCCCTGTTTTAATGACCCTTTTCCCCGAGTAATATTAGAGCCATGGTGCAGAATCTCTTTTCAGTATGATCGTGAGTTACCTGTTGCCGGGGTACGGATTTTATTCTATGGTTTGGGTTGTTGCCTGAAGCGCCCTGCTTATGAATAAAGAGAGACAAACCAGACCTCCATGGAAATCATCACCACCCATCTTAATGCGGATTTTGACAGCCTTGCTGCTATGGTGGCCGCCAAAAAGCTTTATCCGTCAGCAGAAATGGTCTTTCCTGGGTCCCAGGAGCGTAATGTCCGTGATTACATCAAGCAGTCCTCTCTGGCCTATACCTTCCAACGTCTGAAGAATATCAATCTTGCCGAGGTTACCAGGCTTATCGTTGTTGACACCAGGCAGGCGAGTAGAATCGGTGTTCTTGCCGAGTGCCTGGCCAACCCCGGCATCTCTGTGCATCTTTATGATCATCACCCTGATGCCCCTGAGGACATGCGAGGAGATCTGGAGGTGGTTCGGTCGATGGGTTCCACTACCTCGATTTTCGTGGAGATCTTCAGGGAGCGGGGGGTTGAGATTACCGCCGATGATGCTACCCTTATGACCATGGCCATTCATGAGGATACCGGCTCATTCCTGTTCGACACCACCACTCCTCTGGATCTTGAGGCCGCGGCATGGCTTCTGGCTCGGGGGGCCAATCTGAGTGTGATTTCGCCGTTTATTGTTCAGGAGCTGAGCGCCACCGAGCTTGGCATCCTGAATACCATGATCGACTCGGCCACCACGTACACAATTCACGGGCTGCCCGTGGTGGTTGCTCGGATCATGCTGCCGGATTATATCGACGAATTTGCTCTGTTGGTCCGCAAATTCATGGCTATTGAGAACTTGAACACCATCTTCGCTTTGGCTGCCATGGGTGATCGCCTTTATCTCATCGCTCGCAGTCGGGTACCGGAGATTAATGTCGGTACCATTGCTTTGGAATTTGGCGGCGGTGGTCACGCCTCGGCGGCTTCGGCCACTATCAAGAATATGTCTTTGGTCGAGGCAGAGGAGAGGTTGGTTTGGTTGTTGCACAAACATGTTCAGCCCCGTAGCCCGGCTCGGGAGTTAATGTCTGCGCCGGTGATTTTTGTGCCGCCGGAGACGAGCATCGTTCATGTCAATGAGATCCTGACCCGTTATAATATTACCGTCCTGCCGGTGTTGGACGTGGAACGGCGGGCCTTAGGCCTGATCTCAAGGCGGGTGGCCGAGAAGGCCATCTTCCATGGCTTGGGGGATCTGCCGGTGACCGACTATATGAGCACCGAGTTCGCTATCCTTTCTCCAGACGCGACCCTTGCCGATATCCAGGAGCGGATTATTGAGCACCGTCAGCGTTTTTTGCCGGTGGTGGAGGATGAGCGGGTGATCGGGGTTATCACCAGAACGGATTTGCTGAATCTCCTGGTTAAGGACCGATTGAGCACGGCGGGCGATAGCGACCGGGATGATCAGCCGTCCAATGTCCGTCATCGCAACTTGAACACGGTCTTGGTCAACAACCTGCCCAAAGAGATGCTTGTCCTGCTGCGAACTATCGGTGAGGTGGCGCGGGAAATGGGCTATGCGGCATATGCTGTTGGCGGTTTTGTTCGTGATCTCTTGCGGCGCACCCGCAATTTTGACCTGGATATCGTGATTGAGGGGGATGGCATCCGCTTTGCCGGTGAGTTGGCTCAGCGGTTGGGCGGGGTGAGCCGACCCCATGAGAAGTTTCAAACTGCCGTGGTCAAGCTTGCCGACGGTTTTAAGATCGATGTCGCCACTGCTCGCCTTGAATACTATGAGTACCCGGCGGCGATGCCGACTGTGGAGATGAGTTCCATCAAGCTCGATCTGTTCCGTCGCGACTTCACAATCAATGCCCTTGCCATCGCCTTGAATCCTGAAAAATTCGGAGTGCTGGTGGATTTTTTTAACTGTCAGAACGATATTCGTGATCAGCAGATTCGGGTTCTCCACAATTTGAGCTTTGTTGAGGACCCGACCCGGATTTTCCGGGCGATCCGTTTTGAGCAGCGGCTCGGCTTTAAACTTGGAAAGTTCACCGAGAGGCTGATCAAAAGCGCTATTAAGCAGGAGATGTTTGGCCGTTTCTCCGGCAAGCGTTTCTTTCAAGAGTTGAAGTATATTCTAACGGAAGAAAATCCCCAGCCGGCTATCTATCGACTGGCGGGGTTCGATCTGTTGGCTTTTTTTCACTCGGCTCTCAAGCTCGATCAGCGATTGAAGAATATTCTCAGAGAGACGCATCGCGGGGTGGCGTGGTTTAAACTGCTGTACCGGGAGGAGCCGTTTGTTCAATGGCAAACCTTTCTTTTGGCCTTAACCGCTCGACTTACAGCCCGTCAGCTGTTGGATTTCTGTGTGAAATTTGAAGTCAGCGAGCGGGACCGTAACCTTTTGATCCGGCAGAAAGCAGCGGTGACCAAGATCCTCAAGGTAATCAATCATCGAACCTTGACCGATGATTGTCTGGTGGCGGATTCGGATAGTTGCGGACTTGAGTATTCCGAACCTGCGCCCGAGCAGATCAGCATTCAAGGCCCTCCGCTGAGGCCCAGCGAAGTCTACTGGTTGCTGAAGCCGTTAAGTATCGAAGGGGTGCTCCACCTGATGGGGTTGCTGGTCAAGAAGGCGGGCAAGCAAGCCGTATCCCTCTATGTTACCGATCTTTGTCAGGTGAGCACTCATATTCAAGGTGCTGAACTAAAGGCTAAGGGGTATCCGGCAGGGCCTCTCTATACCACGATTCTGAACCATCTGCTGGAGGCCAAGCTCGATGGTTTGGTGGTGACCGAGGAGGATGAAGAGGCCTTTCTTTGTGAGCATTACCCTCTGCCGTAGGGGTGTTTTTTACCCGCCTTGTCTTAATACTAACCAGGATACCTATTACTGTGATTCAGGAACTTATTCTTCTTACTCCGCCATTTCTTTTTGCCCTGACTGTGCATGAGTTTGCTCATGGAATGGTGGCATATCGCTTGGGAGATCCAACGGCCGCTCAGATGGGCCGGTTGACCTTAAATCCGCTCAAGCACCTGGACCCGCTCGGGGTTATAGCATTTTTTGTGATGAAGATTGGTTGGGCCAAGCCTATTCCGGTTGATCCGCGATATTTTAAAAATCCGCAGCAGGATATGATCTGGGTTTCCCTGGCGGGTCCGGCGGTAAATCTGGCGATGGCGGTGGTTAGCGCTTTGGCGGCTAAGCTGATCGCTCTCTTTAGTCTGGGCCTTCCGGTTTTCATTCTTATGCCGCTGATGCAAATGCTTGTTGCCAGTATTTGGATCAATATTATGCTGGCGGTATTCAATCTGGTTCCTATTCCGCCCCTTGACGGTAGTAAAATTCTTCTTGGCCTTCTTCCTCACGACCTGGCTGCTTTTTATATCCGTCTGGAACCGTATGGGTTTATTATTCTCCTGGTTCTTTTTTATACCGGAATATTGCCGCGGTTGATCATGCCGATTATCTCTTTTGCTCAAGCGGTGATAATCGGTTGATCGAGAAACAAGGAGGGCTGACGACGCCCCTGTGTGGATATATCTTCTTGACAGCGGGGATTATTTTAGTATAATATAGCATTGGTCTGCTGGGCGGGTGTAGCTCAGTTGGTAGAGTACAAGCTTCCCAAGCTTGGTGTCGCGAGTTCGAATCTCGTTGCCCGCTCCACTCCGCAGTCTGATGTTTTAACATCAGGCCATGCTAGTCGATGTCGGCGGAGTGGCTTCCAAAAATGGTTGTTGTTGATCTTACGTGGTCAGCTGATTTATGGAAAGTGGGTTTTTACCCGCTTTTTTTTTTTCCTGAAGGGGCGAGTCGGAGGACGAGGTATGGAAACAGCGGCAACAGCGCAGGTTCGGCAGTTGATTGAGCCGCTGCTGACGGACCTTGGCTTTGAGTTGGTGGAGATACAGCTGCGCAATGAGCCGATTGGTTTGGTGCTTAGGCTGGTTATCTACAAGCAGGGTGGGATTACTCTTGATGACTGCGCCACGGTGAGTCGGACGGTAGGGCATTTTCTGGAAGTGGAAGACCCTATTGCCAAGGCGTATCATTTGGAAGTCTCTTCGCCTGGTCTGGATCGGCCGTTGACGACAGCACGGGATTTTATCAGAAACCTGGGCCAAAAAGTCACGATTAAGATAAGAGTTGGGGAAGAAACGCGACATGTTGCCGGCATAATTGCTGGTGTTGATGAGATAAAGGGTGTGGTAACCGTTGATGGAGCGCCTGAAAAAAATGAACAGATTGCCTTGGAGGATATTGTCAGGGCGAAGCTGGTTATCGAGTTTTAACCTGCAGGAGTATCCTGGGATGATGTTTGGAGAAGTCGGATGATATCAGATTTAAAGAGAGTGATCGATCAAGTCTGTAGGGACAAAGGGATAAACCGCGACCTGCTGATTAAGGGGTTGGAAGAGGCTGTCATGTCCGCTGCCAAGAAGAAATTTGGCATGCGTCGTGAGATGGAGGCCCAATATAATGATGAGACTGGTGAGGTCGAGCTCTATCAGTTCCGTACGGTTGTGGAAACTGTAGAGGACGAGCAGACCCAGATATCCTTAGCTGAGGCGCAGGTTCTCGATCCGGATGTGGAGCTGACGGATGACTTGGGCAGTAAGATGGAGAATGTTTCTGAGCTTGGCCGTATCGCCGCTCAGTCTGCTAAGCAGGTTATTATCCAAAAGATGAAGGATGCAGAGCGTGAGGTGGTCTATGAGATGTTTAAAGACCGCAAGGGCGATGTTGTCAACGGTATCGTGCAGCGTTTTGAGCGCGGCCATATTATTGTCAATCTTGGTCGCACCGATGCTATCTTGCCCAGAAACGAGCAGATGCCGAGGCGTTCTTATCACCAGGGTGACAGAATCCGAGCCTTGTTGATGGATATTCGCCAAGACGCGCGTGATTCACAGTTGATCTTGAGCCGTACCGACAAGCAATTCGTTGCTAAGTTGTTTGCTATTGAAGTTCCTGAAATTGCAGAAGGTATTGTTACAATTCTGGCAGTAGCCCGAGAGCCTGGTGTTCGGGCGAAAATTGCAGTATCTTCATCGGAAAACGATGTCGATCCGGTTGGCGCCTGTGTTGGTATGAAGGGATCGCGAGTGCAGAATGTGGTACAGGAGCTACAGGGAGAGCGGATCGATATCGTGCCCTGGAGCCCGGACCCTGCCAAATTTGTCTCCAATGCCCTGGCTCCGGCGGAGGTGTCGATGGTGGTTGTTGATGAGGAACGTCGGACCTTGCAGGTCGTGGTTGCCGATGACCAGTTGTCTCTTGCCATCGGCCGGGGTGGACAGAATGTGCGTCTGGCCTCTGAGCTTATGGGGTGGCGGATCGATGTCAAGAGTGAGCAGAAGTATCAAAAGCTCATGGAAGAGGGCTTCCAATCATTGATCGCCATCAAAGGAATCAATCATCCAATGGCCGATATCTTGTATGATAACGATATCACCTCTGCCGCAGAATTGGCGGAGGCTGATCCGGCTGCCTTATCTGGGATGTTGGAGGGGGTGTCGGAGGAGGTTTGTGCAAATCTGATTGCGGCCGCACGTGCCGTGCCGGTCCCTAAGAATGAGGATGAGGGTGTGGTTGAGGCTGAGGTGCTGCCCGCCACTGAACAGCCATCTTGATAAGGATCTGAGAAGGATAGTGCCCGGCCCGATCAGAACGTGTCTCGGTTGTGGTGCCAAGGTCGGTAAGGCAGAACTCGTTCGCTTGGTGATTTCGGCAGGAGAGTTGATGATTGATGAGGCTGGTCGTAGGCCCGGCCGAGGGGCTTACTGTTGCCGGAAGTCAGGATGTTTTCAGCGGCTGATGAAGCAGCGAAAAAAACTGGGGTGGGCCTTGCGCTGTCAGGCGCGGGATAAGGCTTCTGATCTGGTTATGCAGGTAGGGCTTGAAGCACAGTTTGCCAGGATGGTCTACAGTTGAATTAATCTGAGCAGTTACTATTTTTACGGAGTCTTGCTCTCAGCGGGGCTTCATTACGATGTATGGAGAAAGATGGGAGTTGGGCTAATGAAGGTCAGGGTTTACGAGTTGGCTAAAGAAGTAGGCATGGACAGTAAGGTGCTGGCGGCCAAGCTCATAGAACTGGGATACGACGTGAAGAGTTACAGCTCAGCTTTGGATGAGGCTGTTGCTGAAGATATTAAAAAACGGTTGCTGTCAACACACACCGAGATCCAGGAGAAAAGGATCCAGGCGAAGACAGGGGGAACTATTATTCGGCGACGAACCAAAGCCGTTCCTAACCTGGATTTGCAGGCTGTCGAGCAAGCCTATGTGGCGACTGATTTGGAGATGTCGGAAGAAGACGAGGTCGAAGAAGAGGATGAAATCTCAGTTGAGATCACAGCTGAAGAGACGACTGTCCCAGGGACGTCTCTGGAGACTATCGTACCTCAGGAAGAAGAATCTGCCCATGAGCCTCTTTTGACGACTGAATCAGAACCTGAAGCAGCTCCTGGTGACGAGGTTGAAGTTTCTGCCGAAGTAGAAACGGAAGAGGAGGAAGACCTCGAGACTGAAGACCAGCAGGTAGCACGTGCTGAGCATGCTCGTAAGGGGTTTGCTCGGGTAATCAAGCGGGCTGCAATTCAGATTCCTGTCGAAGCTCCGAGGTCTGTAGCGCCGAAACGTCCGGCTCCACCGCCACCACGGCCCAAAAAGGCGGCAGGGAGTGTTGAGCCGGCCAAGCCTGCGACTGTTGCTGGAGGGGAGGACGATGCCGCTAAGGGCCATAAGGCCAAGCGTTTTGTCAAGTTTACCCATGCTGCTGACGCCGCTGATGCCCGAGGGAAAAAGGGCGCTCTCAAGAAAAAAGGCTTTGCTGATGTTGATATTGAAGATGTTGCCATGGCTGGCGGCGGTCGTTTTGCTGCATCGCTTAAAATAGGGCGTGGTGGACGTGGCGGCGGCAAAAAAATGAAGGGAGAGATCTTGCCTTCTGCCGGCGAAACCAAGGCTATTAAAAAGAGAATTATTATTCATGAGACCATAACCATCGGTGATCTTGCGCACCGCATGGGGATCAAGGTCGGTGAGCTTATTGGAAAATTGATGTCGCTTGGTGTCATGGCGACAGTTAATCAGTCACTTGATTTGGAAACTGCTACTGTGGTGGCCGGTGATTTCGGATACGAAGTTGAGCTGGCCATGACTGATGAAATTAGTATCATCAATCTTGAAGAAGAGGCGAGCGGCGGAGAGATGCGACCTCGCCCTCCAGTTGTTACAGTCATGGGCCATGTTGATCATGGCAAGACATCGATCCTTGATGCCATTCGGAACACTGACGTTGCCGCTGGTGAAGCGGGCGGAATTACACAGCATATTGGCGCGCACTACGTACGGTCAGCGCAGGGAGATGTGGTATTCCTCGATACGCCGGGTCATGCTGCCTTTACTGAGATGCGTTCCCGTGGCGCTCAAGTGACCGACGTCGTCGTCCTGGTTGTTGCTGCTGACGATGGAGTCATGGATCAGACCAAGGAGGCCATCAATCACGCGAAGGCGGCTCAGGTCCCTATCGTGGTCGCAATCAACAAGATTGATAAGCCTAATGCCGATCCTATGCGGGTTAAGCGTGAACTCTCTGATTTTGCTCTGGTCCCGGAAGAGTGGGGTGGAGATACCATCTTCTGTGAAGTGTCCGCAAAAAAGAATATTGGCATTGAGGGTCTGCTTGAGCAAATCCTGCTCCAGGCCGAAGTGCTGGAGTTGAGAGCGGATCATAATCGGCGCGCACGTGGCAGGGTAGTCGAGGCCCACCTTCATAAGGGGCGCGGACCGTTGGCAACTGTCTTGGTTCAGCATGGAACACTGCGGACAGGCGATGCATTTGTCATTGGCGATTATTACGGTAAAGTCCGGACGCTTCTTGATGATAAGGGCAAGAAAATCGAAGAGGCCAGTCCGGCAATGCCGGTTGAGATTCAAGGATTGAGCGGCGTACCGATGTCTGGCGATGAGTTTATCGTTCTGCCAGACGAGAAGATGGCCAAAAATCTAAGTAACGAGCGGCAGATGAAGAGTCGGGAGTTACAGCTTGGTAAGGCATCGAAGGTATCGCTTGACAACCTCTTTGATAAGTTGAAAGAGGGTGATGTTAAAGAACTGTTTGTCCTCATCCGAGCAGATGTTCAGGGGACTTTGGAGGCATTTGGACAAGCGATTGCCAACTTGGGCACCGATGTAATTCGGGTTCGCGTTCTCCATGAGGGTACCGGTACGATCACGGACTCCGATGTTCTTCTAGCGGCCGCCTCAAACGCAATTATTATCGGTTTCAATGTTCGGCCAAGCTCCAAGGTGCAGGACTTCGCCAAGAGCGAGAATGTTGATATCCGTTTCTATGATGTTATTTATCATGCCTTGGACGACATTCGTCTGGCCATGACCGGGATGTTGGAGCCGACGTATGTCGAGCGCGTTCTGGGGCGGCTTGAAGTGCGTGAAACCTTTAACGTTCCTAAGGTCGGTACCGTTGCCGGCTGTTACGTTACTGACGGGAAAGTCGAGCGGAACTCTAAAGTCAGATTGCTCCGTGATGGTGTGATTGTCTACACCGGTACTCTCGCCTCTTTGAAACGATTTAAGGATGATGTGAAAGAGGTGCTGACAGGTTATGAGTGCGGACTTGGTGTTGAGAATTATAATGACATCAGGATTGGCGATACTCTGGAAGCCTTTGTCATGGACGAGGTGGCCGGCAAGCTTTAGGCTTCAATGGCCTTGGCTATCGGTTATACAATGACATCATCTCGAAAAGGAAAGACCAAGTATGCCTCACCCGAACTTGGACGTGCTCCGAGTCGTCGTCCGGCCCGAGTCGCCGACGCCATCCGGGTAGAGCTTGCCATGCTTCTCTTACAGAAGGTCAAGGATCAAAGACTGGTCGAGGTAGCGATTACTCGGGTAGAAGTTCCTCCCGATCTGCGCACAGCGTTTGTTTATTTTAGCTGCCCGGTTGAGGATATGAAGTATGTCGAGGCAGGGCTTGCCAGTTCACGTGGATTTATGCGTACTCATCTGGCCAAAACATTGAACCTGCGCTATATGCCGGAGTTGCAGTTTAAGCACGACATTTCGGCTTTGCGGCAGGCAGAAATGGACCAGATACTGCGGGAGATTGCCAATGAGCGACAATCATCTGAACCAGATAGTCAAGACGATCCAGACAGCTGAGACTATTCTTGTTGCGACCCACGTCTTTCCAGACGGAGATGCTTTGGGCTCACAGCTTGGGTTGGGTGACATTCTTGAGGGAATGGGAAAAAAGGTTATCCGCTATAGTGAGGAGCCCGTGTCTCACCTCTATAGTTTTTTGCCAGGTTGTGAAAAACTGACGACACATTTACCTAACTTGGCGACTGTGGATTGTGTTATTGTGCTTGATTGCGGCGACTGTTTCCGGCTCGGAAGCTCAGTCGAGAGGATGCTGACGGTTCATCCCTTGATTGTCATTGATCATCATGCCGGGCATAAAGAGTTCGGTGATTTGCGCTGGGTTCAGTCAGGGCGTGCATCTACCGGTGATATGGTATATGAACTGGCCCAGGCATTGGGGGCGGAAATTTCTCTTGATGCCGCGTTTTGTCTCTATACCGCTATTGTTTCTGACACCGGGTCTTTCAAGTACGCATCAACGACACCCCAAACTTTTGCTGTTGCCGGCGAGCTGGTTGCTAAAGGAATCAACCCCGAGCATGTTGCTGGGAAATTATTTGATAATTTTACAGAAAACCGGTTACATCTTCTGCAGGCAGTATTATCTACTCTTGAACTCCATTCTGAGGGCAAATTAGCCATTATCACCGCCACTAAAGCGATGTTTGAGTCTACGGGGGCAGTCTCTGAAGATACCGAATCTTTTATTAATTATCCCCGTTCTCTCGCTTCGGTTAAGGTCGCTGTGTTTTTGAAGGAAAAGGCGGATGTCATCAGTGTTAGTATGCGCTCCAAGGGTACGCTTTACGATGTCGCTAAGATCGCTCGTCGACTTGGGGGTGGTGGACATCGAAACGCGGCAGGCTGTAAGTTTGGTAATGGTGAAACTCTTCAAGAGGCTCGTGACCGAGTTGTTTCCCTGCTTCTCCCGTTAGTGCAGGACTGAGGATGTCAGGTTCCGGATATTGCTGAGCGATACCCAATCCCCTAATGGTGGGACAGAGTTCACAGCAGGTCTTGTCTTAATCGACAAACCTGTTGGACCAACTTCATTCAGAATGGTCCAACAGGTGCGCAGGGCGCTGCAGATTAAAAAGGTCGGCCATACTGGGACTCTTGACCCTTTTGCTTCGGGGCTATTGATTATCTGTATCGGCAGGCCAGCTACTCGGTTGATTCCGAGACTGATGCTGGGTGATAAACTCTACGAGGCTGAGATGCGTCTCGGGGTGGAAACAGATACTCTTGATGTCGAAGGTCGGGTGGTTGCCGAACATCAGGTGCCAGCCCTTGATCTGACAATGGTACGAGCCTGTCTGGATAGGTTTATGGGGAAGCAGATGCAAGCGCCTCCGGCGTTTTCTGCGGTCAAGCATCAAGGGAAACCATTATATCACTATGCCCGGAACGGCGTGATAATCGAAAAAGAGCCGAGGCCGGTGCAGATTGATGAGTTATCCTGCACTTTCCTTAGGGGTGAGACCATGGGGATCAGGGTGCGTTGCAGTAAAGGAACGTATATCCGGACCTTGGCGGCAGATATTGGTAAGGCGCTTGGTTGCGGAGCGCATTTGACAGCGCTTCGAAGGTTGGACAATGGTCCTTTTTCAGTATCTAGCGCCGTGTCCGGCGCACTGTTGGCAGACAAAGATGAGGCGCGGGCTTTGCTCTTGGCACACGCTTTTGGGCTTGCTGCTATTGAGCAGATTATCAATAAAGAAGAGGCTGGAAACGTATCTGCTTAGGTAGGTTATCCAGCGTTTATATAGAACGCCACCGGTTGTACTCGCATTACAGATTGTAAATAATTTGATTATAACTTTTTTAGAACCAATGGAGGTCTATCGTGACATTACAAACTGAACAGAAAAAAGAGTTGATTGAAAAATTTGGTCATCATCCAGGAGATACCGGCTCCCCTGAGGTACAGATTGCTCTTTTGACAGGGCGGATCATTTACTTGACCGATCACTTTAAGACCCACAAAAAAGATCACCATTCGCGCCGCGGATTGCTGAAACTGGTTGGCCAACGACGTCGTTTGCTTAATTATTTGAAAGGCAAAAATGTTGAGCGCTACCGTGAAGTTATTCAGGAGCTTGGCATTCGTAAGTAAGAACCCTGGGTCTTCTGGTTGGCAGAAGACTTGATGGGGCTGCTTTTTTGTGGAGTACAGGGACCTTTTTTCCGCAATGGCTCTGCAAGAAGTATGAGGACAATACCGCCTACGGAAAGGCGCTGGAGAGTGGGATGTCCTGCAATCTGGCGCTGGGCGGCGACAGGAGAGATGATGGTCAGAATAGTAGAGACTCAAATTGGTGGGAAAAAACTCACCATCGAAAGTGGTCGTTTGGCGAAGCAAGCTAATGGCTCGGTTGTGGTAACATACGGAGAGACTGTGGTGTTGGTGACTACAACTGCAGCGTCTGAACCCCGTATGGATTTAGATTTTTTTCCACTGACTGTAGAATATCAAGAGCGATTATACTCAGTTGGCAAGATCCCGGGGAGTTTTTTTCGGCGTGAGATCGGCCGCCCCAGCGAAAAGGAGACATTGACCTGTCGCTTTATCGACCGCCCCCTACGCCCGCTTTTTGCCGATGGCTACAGTAACGAGACTCAGATTATTGCCACTGTCTTGTCCATGGATCAAGAGAATGACCCGGATGTCCTCTCTATCGTTGGCGCTTCGGCTGCCCTTGGGGTTTCCAATATCCCATTTGAGGGTCCGATTGCCGGCGTTCGCGTTGGCTCGGTGGATGGTGTGTTGATTTTGAATCCTACCAAGTCTCAACTTGAAAATTCGAGGTTGGATCTGATTGTTGCAGGATCACGTAAAGCCGTAGTCATGGTTGAAGGCGGAGCGGATAATTTTACGGAGCAGGAGATTCTGGACGCCATCTATTTTGGTTTTGATGGCTTGCAGCCCCTGCTTGATATTCAGGACGAGTTGCGGGAAGCCGTTGGCAAGCCGAAGATGACAGTCAGCGCACCGGTGATCAATGAGGCGCTTCTTGCCCGGATCACGGCAATGGCCGGTCAGGATATGGAAAAGGTTACATCCACGGCTGACAAGATGGAGCGTTCCACTCTCTATCACTCCTTGGAAAAAAATGTCCTTGATCAGTTATCCCAAGACGAAACTGTGTCTCTTAAGGAAGCGAAGGAACTGTTGTATAAACTTAAGAAAAAGGTGATGCGAGGCCACATTGTCCAGAACAAGTCTCGGATCGACGGGCGTCGTTTTGATGAGGTGCGACCGATCACCGGCGAAGTTGGAGTGTTGCCCAGGGTTCATGGTTCATCGCTGTTCACCAGGGGTGAGACCCAGGTCATGGCGATAGCTACACTTGGCAGTGGTGATGACGAGCAGCGCGTTGAATCGCTGTACGGAATGGCCTTCAAGCCCTTTATGCTCCATTATAATTTTCCTCCATACTGCGTGGGCGAGTGCCGACCTCTTCGCGGACCAAGTCGACGTGATATCGGTCATGGTGCCTTGGCTACCCGGGCGATTGCCGCCGTTCTGCCGGATCGCGAGAAATTCCCTTATACCATCCGTATTGTTGCCGAGGTGTTAGAGTCTAATGGCTCTTCTTCCATGGCTACGGTCTGTGGAGGTATTCTTTCTCTGATGGATGCTGGTGTTCCGATTAAGGAGCCGGTTTCCGGGATTGCCATGGGCCTGATCAAGGAGAATGATGAGGTTGTTGTTCTCTCTGATATCTTAGGCGATGAAGATCATCTGGGTGATATGGACTTCAAGGTCACCGGCACCGCAAGGGGTGTTTCCGCCCTACAGATGGACATCAAGATCGACGGAGTTTCCCGCGAGATCATGAGTCAGGCGTTAGAGCAGGCCAAGG
>VMSU01000048.1 GCA_013792005.1 Desulfobulbaceae bacterium | reverse complement strand
GGATCTGGGTCAGATTTGGTTGCGCCGATTGAACAAAACCGCAGGCTTAGCAGCGCTACGTCGAGGATTTTGTGATTGAGTCGCGACCAAAGATGGCCCAAAGCCGGGATGCGTTATGGTAAATTGGTATTTTCCGCGTCCCTAAGGATTGATGCAAGGGTGGGCTCGGTGAGTGTTGGGTTACGCTACACTCACCCAACAAGAAACAATTTTTGTCTAAGCTGTTGGCCTTGGCAGGGGACCGCAACGCAGAGACCATCACACTCCGGTATGACCAAAACCACCATCCTGACGTCGTGTGGGCGGCAACTCTGACACGACTGCTATTTCCGCTCGACACACAGGGGCCAAAACCAATTGAGCGATGCGGTCTCCACGATTAACGGTATAGGGCGATAGACCAAGGTTAATCAGGGCAACTTTAACTTCACCACGATAATCCGCGTCAATTGTCCCTGGGGCATTGATAACAGTAACACCATGCTTGACCGCTAAGCCGCTCCGCGGCCTCACCTGCAGCTCATATCCGGCCGCGAGGGCAACGGCAAAACCCGTAGCAATAAGGACCACCCCTCCAGGGGGAATCACCACCGGTGCAACGACCGCCGCCATCACATCCATCCCCGCCGCCAATTCGGAGTGGTAGGCAGGAAGTTGCAAGTCCAGGGTCTCTGTAACCCAACACAACTCAAGTCGGTGGCGCTTCTGACTCACCGTATCACCGGTCTCACTCATCGCCATCCCCAGCTGTCAGCTCCTCATCCGGACGGCAATCCTCCTGCCGCACCGGGCCGAGAACGACCCCCGCCAATGGCCCGGCAAACAACGTTGTCGCTAATTCAGTTACCTCAGCAGGAACCACCCGACATACCCCAGCCTCTGCCTCCTCGATCGGGATATGACGACCAAAAGTCATTTCATTCTTAGCTAATCGCATCATCCTCGCCTCCATACTCTCTTCAGCAAGAAAAAGACCTGCTCGGACAAAGTCCTGGGCTCCCCGAAGCTCATCAGCGGTGATCCCACCTTGACAAATATCGGCAATAACCTCATCAACCAGGCCCCTTACCTCAATCACCGAATCAGCATTAACGCCGGCATAAACGCCAACCACTCCGCAATCGCTGGCGCCTTCCGCAAAAGAATAAATCGAATAGGCCAAGCCTCGCTTTTCACGAACTTCCTGGAAAAGCCGAGAACTCATGTTCCCACCAAGGACGGTATTGAGCAAGGAAAGAACGTAACGAGATTCAGTTGAGGCTGGTGGCCCTGGGGTCCCGAGCAGGACATGGGCCTGTTCCAGCCGCTTAGGATAGATAGAGACTTTGGGAGGTTGTGGAGATGGAGCGATTCGCGCTGGGAGCGCGGCGCCGGGAAGGGATGCCGGGCGCCAATCATTCATGGCCGAGAGCATGCCCACCAAGGCATGATGATCAACGTTGCCCGCGGCAGAAACCAGCACCCGCCCCGGACGATATCCACGGTGTTTGAATGCCTGGAGAAGATCCCGGTCCATGGCAGCAATCACTTCCGACCGCCCCAAGACCGGACGGGACATGGAATGCCCCTCCCACATCACCCCAGCAAACAGATCATGAATCAGATCTTCAGGGGTATCCAAGGACATCCCTATTTCCTGGAGAATGACCATTCTCTCTCGCTCAATCTCGTGATCGGGCAAGAGGGAATCAAAAAAAAGTTCTGAAAGTATGGTGACTAGAGAGGAGAGTTGTGAATCGAGGACCGTACCGTAGAGGCAGGTGTTTTCTTTGGTGGTAAAGGCATTCGACAGTCCTCCAAGGCGGTCCAGCTCCCGGGCAATGGCACTTGCATCCCGTAGGCCAGTTCCCTTGAACAGCATATGTTCGAGGAAATGAGCCGCCCCACTACCGTGTTCGTCTTCATCTCGGGTACCGGCATCAATCCAGATGCCAAAAGAAACCGTACGCGACGGGATTCGTTCAGAGACCAGAATGACCCCACTGTCAAGTACAGTTTTTTGATACATTATTCAGGTAACGGGCAGGAGGAGGGCAGGTAAAAAACCAACCCTCCCCGCCACAAAGTACTCTTAGCTTTCCAGCAGAGCCTTGCGACTCAACCGAATTTTACCGCGCTGATCAATTTCCAGAACCTTGACCTTGATTATCTCCCCTTCCTTGACCACATCAGTCACCTTCTCTACTCGCTGATTAGCAAGTTCAGAGATATGAACCAATCCGTCAACTCCGGGCAATATCTGGACAAAGGCGCCAAAATCCACCACTTTAACAACTGTACCCTCGTAGGTCTGACCGATCTCAGGCTCGGCAGTGATGCTGTTTACCCGAGCCTCAACCAAGGCCGCAACTTCACCGTTCGGAGCAAAAATCTTGACCTCACCGTTATCATTGACATCAATCTTAACATCAAACTCGGCGGTCAAGCCCTTGATGATCTTGCCACCAGGACCGATCAAATCGCGAATCTTGTCCGGATTGATAGTCATCATCACAACCTTAGGAGCATAGGTTGAAATCTCAGTCCGTGGCTGGGCCAATGCCTCATGCATCTTACCTAAAATATGCAATCGACCAGCCTTGGCCTGCTCTAACGCCTGACTCATGATCTCGCGGGAAACTCCGTCGATCTTGATGTCCATCTGTAGGGCGGAAACACCCCTTGCGGTGCCGGT
>VMSU01000047.1 GCA_013792005.1 Desulfobulbaceae bacterium | reverse complement strand
TGACCAATACCGATGGCACTGTCCTTGAGGGCCAATTCAACAATGGCCAGTATCTTGGCAAACAGATTAATTCCGCCGAAACCATCTTTGATGACATCATTCAGTAAACACGGATGATGTTGAACGTTCGGACAACAAGGATACAGAGGTTTGTTTGTCCCCCTTTTCTCCATCTCCATCTCCATCTCAAGCACATCTTCACTTCACAACACCCCTCTAAGAAATGAAAATAATCCCGTATGGCTTTTCAATCTAGTCTGCCGATAAACAGTAGACATATAATCAATGAAGGAGGACTGATTGGTCAGGATGCTGGGAAGAAATCTTATCACGTCCAGTCCCCCTTGACCGAGAAAGAAGTGCTGGAGGATTTGTTCACGAACCTCTCCCGGTATGTGCAGCCATAAATAAATTACAAACACTCAAGACAAAGCCGAAGGACTTATTTTCGCCATGAAGGTGAAGGGCATACCATCAGACCGTGATAACCGAATCGGCAAGTTGCATAGCGGTGACGATATCAAGCATATTGGTGGTCTCGCCGACCTGCTTTTTATCAAGCAAATTGAAGTGGGTTAGGCAGGTGCCGCAGACCAGAATCTTGACCCCTTCGCAAGCAAGCCCCTGTAAGATGGGCAAGCCCTCAGAATCTTCAGCCGCCAAGGTGACGCCGCTGTTGATAAAGACGAGAAGCCACAAATCAGGCCCCATTTCCTTCAGGGTCTTCAGGAAATTGATCAGGAGCTTCGAGCCCAGGCCATCGTCACCATGGCCCATCCGGTTTGTCCCGACCATAATCAAAATCTTCTTGTGTTGGCCTTCTGCCACAGGCTTTGACTCCTGCACGGGGATACTTTCCTCACCATTTCTTGTGCCGGTTACCCGGAAGTCAGAGCCTTGACGTTCGGTGGTGATCTGGAAGTTGTGATACTCAAGAAAGCGGGTGACATTCTCCCAGGCCGCCTCGTTGTCAACGACAATAATCAGGGAGGCAGGCGATCCCTTTTCCAGAATTTCTCTGACCTGAAGCACCGGGGCGGGACAAGCCAGTCCTCGGCAATCGATTTCTTGTGTCATACGTTTCTCCTTTTTTGATGTCTCTGTGCCTCACTGTGGCTCATTTCACGATGATCCTTCCTTTTGGCTCCAATAACACCTCCCCTACCATGGCGGCATCTGCCATCCCGGCAGTGATCAGGGCCTTGAGCAAGTCGTCTGCCGCCTCTGCCTCTACCGAGATAAGCAGGCCACCGGACGTCTGTGGGTCAAAGAGGACATCCTGGCATCTTTGCTCAACCCCTGGCCCAAATTCCACCAAAGCCCCCCTGAAGTTTCGGTTGCTATAGGCCCCAGCCGGAATCAACCCCATGGCGGCCCACGCCAGGGCCTCCGACCAAACCGGGACACTTGCCGCCTGAATGCGCACCCCGTGGCCGGAGTCTACAACCATTTCGGCGAGGTGTCCTAAGAAACCAAAACCAGTGATGTCGGTGCAGGCATGTACCGGGTAATCGCGCATCACCATGGCGCTATCCCGATTCAAGGTCGCCATGCTCCGGGTGACCGTTTCCATAATTGCCGCCCCGGCAAGACCAGCCTTGATGGCGGTGGTGATGATCCCCGTGCCCAAGGGTTTGGTAAGAATCAGGCGATCTCCATGATGTAAATTTTTCTTGGTGAGGATGCGGTCGGGATGGATAAAACCAGTCACCGAGAGGCCGTATTTCAACTCGGGGTCTTCCACTGTATGACCACCCACCAGGACGACTCCAGCCTCCCGCATCACAGCCAAGCCGCCCTCGATAACGGAGCGCAGGACAGAGATGTCCATGCTTTTAGCAGGGAAGGCCACCACATTCATCGCTGTTTTTGGGGTACCGCCCATGGCGTAGACATCGCTCAGGGCATTGGCAGCGGCGATCTGCCCGAACCAATACGGGTCATCCACCATCGGCGGAAAGAAGTCGATGGTTTGGACCAAGGCGAGGTCGTTGGAAATCCGGTAGACCCCGGCATCATCAGCCCGGTCGAGACCGACAATAAGGTTTTCATCCACCGGAAGATTAAGTCCGCACAGGGCTCGGTCCAAATCCCCTGGCGGGAGCTTGGCAGCACAACCGGCACCCTTCACAGTTTGAGTCAATCGTATAGTTTCGTTAGTCATGGCAAATCTCAAAAATTCCTGGTGGACAATTATACTTCATAGAGTTCTGGCGTGGAGGGCGGCTCCGACCGCGCCAGCGTGCTCGGGCAGAGAAGGGACAAACACTTCGACTCCCAGCCGTTCCTGGAGCAGGGAGACAATGGCTGGGTTTCGGGCCACGCCACCGGTGAAGACAAGGGTGGCGCTCTCTTCCATCCGTCTGACCATGCCGACCAAACGGCTGACCACCGCCAGGTGCAGGGCACGGGCAATATCGGCAGCAGGCACGCCATGATTCTTGAGCGAAATCACTTCAGATTCGGCAAAGACTGTGCACATGCTGTTGATTGGCGCTTCATGGTCCGACGAGAGGGCCATCGGCCCAAACTCAGCCAGGGTATAACCCAAGCTGGCAGCCATGATTTCCAAAAAACGGCCAGTGCCAGCGGCGCACTTGTCGTTCATCTGAAAATTGACAACCTTGCCTTCTCTATTCAAAGTGATGACCTTGGAGTCCTGACCGCCGACATCGAGAATAGTCATGGCCTGAGGGAAAAAATAGCGTGCCCCCAGGCTATGGGCCTTGATCTCGGTGATGACGCCGCTGGCAAAGTTCTTGTGGGCCAGATGCCGCCCATAGCCGGTGGCGATCACCCGATGAGGCTTTAACCCCTTAAGCAGTTCTTCCGCCTGTTGGTGCGGGGTGAAGCCGCTCTCCACCATCCGGCATTCAAGCAGTTCGTCGCCATCGAACACGGCCATCTTCAAGGCCCGTGAGCCGAGATCAATACCAATATCCATCTTATCCCTCAACCTGTTCCAGGAAGGCCTCGATCCTGGTCTGCAACTGGCCGACATCGTCCGGCGAGTAATCACTTTCGATAGAGAGATAGGGAATCCCTTCACGTTGGCAGGCCTCGCGAATCTTGATCTCCTCAATGTTATAGGTGTGGCAGAACTGTAAAGAATAGTGAATGATGCCTTGAGCTGCTGAATCCTTATACTCCTTCAAGACCTGCGTCACCCGTTCGTCATTGGGTGTGAAGCACGAGCAGTCGATTCGCATGTAGCGGTCAGTGAGCGCTGCCAGTTGTTTTTCCATGTCCAGGCTACCCTCGGTGATGAGGTCTTTGAAGTAGCGAGTGCCGATGCAGGACTCTTCATTGACAATAACCGCACCGGCGCTCTCAACCAGGTTGTGAATCTTCCAGTTAGGCAGGGCCATAGGGGTGCCGGACACCATCACCCGCAACGCGCTCTTGGGGAGTATCCCTTCGCCCTTGGCTGCGCGGGCATCTAACTCGTCGCACAGTTCATTGACCTTGGCCGCGAAGCGGACGGGCTCATCGTAAAAGGCGATTTGCTCGATGAGCAGTGCATCTTTGCCGCTGATGGGAGCCGGGTTTGCCGCCCGCAGCTTAGTGAGGCGTTGCAGAGCTTGGCGCTTGCCGTTAAGGATTTTGATAGCCTCAGCCAGTTGTTCGGAGCTGATAGTCTTGCCGCTGACCGCCTCGATCTTGGCCTTGAAGTCCTTGACCTCCTCAAGCCACAAGGTGCGATCCCGCTCCTTTTTCATCTGGGGGATTTCCATGACATAGGTTGGCACCAGGCGGTCGAGAATCTCCCAGGTCTTTTTCTTGGCGTCGCAAGTCGTCTCACCATAAACGAAATCAACGACTTGGAAATATGGGCAAATGCGGCCTGCCTTGAATCCGAAGGCTGATTTGACCATGGGGCAGATGTTGCGGGGCAGAATTTTTTCGGCATCGGGAATGGAGCCAGGGGAACCGCCGCAGAGGCCTACGCAGATGCCGTTTGCCGCTACCACAATCTCCTCCGGGATATAGACGCAGAAGGTGCCAACCACAGGACGGCCTTCCTTTTTGGCCTGCATCAGCTCTTTGACCCGCCCTCCGAAGATTTCCGAAATCATCTCGTCGAAATAGGCCATCTTTTGTGGCCGATTGGCCTGGGACAGGAAAATTTTAGTGTAGGCGCCGCCCAGCATCTGCCGGGCCTTGTCAAAACGTTCGACATCCATGTTCAATTCATGCCACATCTCTGGATAGGCCTTTACCTCAAAGTCTTGCATAGTTTCTCCTTGTTATTGGTTAGTTTATTTTTATGAAATTTTAATAGGGTAAGCCTCTCCGATGGTGAGGTGCGTCGATGCGAGCTCGTTCCACTTAATGGACGTGATGTCCATCACTGGGCGGCAGTTTCCACCGGCAGACCTTGATCCTTCCAATCTTGGAAAATCGCCTGGCCGATTTTCTCATAGCCAAGTTTCATGAGCTTTCGATAAGCGTTGTAGCTTCGGCCTCCAGAGTTACAGCTAACGATAATGGTATTTTTTTTATCGAGTTGACCTGACTGAGAGGCAAATTCTGCCACCGGGATGTTGATGGCCCCAGGGATATGTCCTTCCTGGAACTCCGAAAGATCGCGAACATCGACAACGGTGACCTCAGCCGCCTTGCTTTGCATAAGGGCCTGTAGATCCTTTGGGACAATCTTTGTGGTTTCTATCTTCTTTTCATAATCAGGGCCGGCGTAGATGGGGAGGCCCTTCTCCTCCCAGACAGGCATGCCCTCGGCGTAAACTTGGATATTGGTGTAGCCCATGTCTGAGGCTTTCTTCGCTGCCTTTTTACTTTTTCCGCATTTGATGCCATTACAGTAGAGAACAATCTGTCGAGTCTTGTCAGTAGGTAACAGGCCAACGTTTTCGGCGAATATCTTCTCCGGGATATTGATGGCGCCTTTGATGTGCACTTCTTGGTATTCCTCGGCATTGCGAGCGTCAACGACAGTAATCTCGCTCCCCTTTTGATCAAGAAGCTGCTTAAGCTCCGTCGTGTTGAGAACCGGGAATGTGTCATCAGCATTTGCCATCGCAGTAATTAGAAGCAGAGCTATGAGAGAAAAAATGGTTAGGATGTTTCGCTGTACTTTCATTGTGTTGTCCTCTTATGTTGGTTTTTATTAAATGACCAATTGGTGATTGGCTTAGAACAGTTGCTCCCTCTATCGGGAAGAATAAGTTAGTTAACAGTAATGGCGGCCCTTGAGGGGACATAGTTCATAATCCAGGCAGGCAGCGCAGACCGTGTATCTGACGCTGTCTTCTGCTCCCCACAAGCCTTTGGCTGTCAGAAAGCACTTTTGAGTGCACTCGTTGCAAGAAACTGGCTCACCGTCTCTGATTTTCTGCCAGCCTGCTTTAGCAAAATAATCTGCTGACTTCTCGTTGCAGGACTGGCAAAGGTGGAAGAAAAGAGTCTCATCCTCAGATTTGAGTTTCCATGTCGGCATTTTTTCCTCCCCCAGCATTGGTTATTGATGTTTGCTCTGTTCTAACCAGTCGATACCTGCTGATTCATATCTCCCCTCAGTCCGAAACCGGGCTCGTAGCGTCCGGGTGGTGTCGTCCAGCCGGTGGGTGACGCCGGTCTCGTCAAAGTGTTCCAATACTGGGATAAGAAATTTCCGAGTCATGCCGGTAAGGGCCTTTAATCCTTGGATGTCCGATTCTCCCTGTTCCCGGAGGTGGCGGACAGTCATCTCTTTGAGCTCTTCCAGCGCCTCACGATAAAAATAGAGATCCTCATTGACCATGGTGAGAATATCGTCGATGGCAAGACCTTCCAGAACACTTCGGAGTATTCCAGCCCCTTGACGCGGGAAGCGTGCCACGATTTCTCGTAGCGGCGGAGGCGCGAGCGCGGCATTACGGTAGAGGTCCGTAAGTTCGTGCCGGAGCCATTCGCTAGTCCGGGAAGACAGCGGCCTGTCTGGGGAAAGACAAACCGTCTCCTCCACCGTTGCCGCTGTCCCCCTTTTGGCAAGGTCATCCAGGAGAAGACGCATCAGTTGCGGCTCCATGCCGCCATAAACCATGAGGCGCAACTCCTCCACAGACAATCCCTCGCGGTTCGGGAAATCGTCATGGAAGGAGGCAAGGAGCCGCACGGTTCTCTCCTTTAAGGCCTCGAAAGCGGCACGGGCGATGAGCTGCTGCCGTCCGCCACCTACCAGCAGCAGTTGCCGGGTGGATAACGGCGCTTCCAGTAATTTACGTGCTCTTTTCTCAGAAACTCCCAGGCGTAGGCTCAGTTCTGGAACGGTCAGCCCCTGGAAGCCGCTTTCCTGGACGTGGAGCACGGCCAGTTCTTCGACCGCGCTGCGCCGGTATTGGTTAAAGATGTCGGCAGCAGAATGGCGCTTGCGGTGAGGAGCGACCCCATTGTAAACTACGCCACCACCCAGGATAAGCGGCGGCGAGTAGCTCCGCACCAGAAAGCGGTCACCCGGCCAGGCCCCCACCGGCTCCTCCAAAAAAGCTGGGCAGCGGCCCGGTTGCCAGGCCCAAGTTCCTCATCCTCCAGAAGCACGATATGACCGGCAAGCTCAGCCGCTCCCAAATGCACGCGGACTGCGGTTCGATTACGGAAGGGTTCGGAGTTGTCAGCGAGATAGGAAAAATCTACGTCCAGGATGTGCGAAGGAGAAAGACAACCAGGGGTGGCCAGGACATCGCCGCGTTCGATCATCGTCTCTTCCACCCCGTGCAGGTTCACCGCGACGCGGCTCCCCTGCATGGCCTCTTTCACTTCACGGCGATGCACCTGGAGCCCATTGACGCGCACTGGCGCCATTTTTGGAAAGAGCAGTAGCGACTCGCCAGAAGTGATTCGTCCGGCCAGCACGGCCCCAGTCGCTACGATTCCACCATCGGGCAGGGTAAAGGTGCGATCCACCGTCATTCGGAAAGGGCTTGTCCCCTTGGCCTCGGCACTGGCGGCAACGACCTCGACAAGCCAGGATCGCAAAGGGGCAACGCCTTCACCGGTAACGCTGGAGAGGGGAAAAACCGGTGCACCTTGAAGGAAGGAACCGCGAACGAACTCCGGCACTTCCTCCATGACCATAGACAGGAGGTCCGGCTCCACCCGGTCAATTCCAGAGATAACAATACCGCCCTGCTGCATCCCGAGTATCCGGCAGATAGCCAAGTGCTCACGAGTTTGGGGCATTACCCCCTGGTCTGCTGCGATCAGCAAGAGAACAGTAGTCACACCGGAAAGGCCTGCCAGCAAATGCCGCATATACTTATCGTGGCCGGGCAAGTCGGCCAAGCTGAGCTGCTTGCTGTTTTCTGTTTCGAGAACCGCAAAGCCGGGCTCGATGGAGAGACCACGTTCCTTTTCATCCTTGCGCCGGTCGGTGTCCTCCCCGCTCATTGTCCGAACCAGGGCCGTTTTTCCACAGCTTTGTGCGCCTAGCACCCCGATAATTACCGTACTCATACCATTCCTCAGGTCAACTACCACAGGAGCCGGATGAACAGGAACCGCCGCAGCCGCCACCAGTGCTTGGTAGTGGGACGCTTGCGGTCACTGAAAAACCACTCTTACAACCACAGCCCGAGCCTTCAGCAAAATCCACCCGCACTGCGCCACATTGGCAGAGAAGCTCGTTATCGATGATCACCCGCACGCCATCCTGATCAGCAATCGCATCCGTCGCTTTGGCCTCATCTAAGGCCAGGCCTAAAGATGGGCCGCCACAACCGTTCATCAATGCTACCCGGACTGCGGACTCGATTTTGTTCTCTTCAAGATACTGTTTCAATTTCTGACCAGCCATTTCTGTTACATCAAGCATACGACACCTCTTTGGTTAGTGTTTCAGTGAATGGGGTTGCCCCCCCTTTTTTTTGTTGATAGAGCCTGTTATTCTGAAAACAAGGCCGATAACGCTTTGTCACATTTCGTCTGAACCAGGGCATTGATGGCGGGCCTTGAAAAATCACGGGTCTTCATCATTTCGCTGGAGGCGGTGATCAGCCCTATGCGGATCTTGCGGTCACAGCTGGCTATTGCCGCCTTGTCGAGTTTTGCCCTGAGGTCGTCAGCCGCGCAGTTCTCTGCTGCTCCCAAGGGGCCAAGAGCCGCCACCTGCGCAGTAAAGGCGGTGATGATCTTAACGAAGTTTGGCCCTTCCGCTGCCGAGGCCCAATCGATCAGGAAGCGCTGATTGTTGACCCCGAGCCGGGATAGCACCTCATGCACCAGAGCCGCCGACACTAAGGCGTGGTAGTTGCCGTCCTGGTAATGACATTCGCCGGGATGACAACCGCCGACAAAGATACCGTCCGCCCCTGAGGCAAGGCCAGCCAGAGGAAAGGACGGATCAAGCCGACCCGTGCACATGATGCGGATAACCCGCAGATTGGGCGGATACTGGTAGCGGCCAACTCCTGCCGAATCGGCGGCGGTGTAGCAGCACCAGTTGCATAGAAAACCAAGAATTTTAGGGGAGTATGGTTCGGTCATGGGTATGGTTCCTTTATTGATGGATACGATGTTATTTTTTAAGCGGCACTTGTGTCAGCAAAGGCACCGATCTGAGCCATAATGCTGTCCAGGGTGAAGCGGCCCATGTCGATAGCCATGGTCGGACAGCGGGCCGAACAGACCCCGCAACCCTTGCAAGAGGCAGTGATGGTGCGAGCCTTCTTGCGGTTATCGACCTTGAAAATTTCGATGGCTTTGTAGGGACAGAAGGTTTGGCAAGCGCCACAACCAATACATTTTTCTTGATCGACCGAGCTGACGATTGGTTCCGGGGCGATATAGCCTCGCGCTAAGGGCTGACAGGCTCGCCCGGCAGCGGCTTGAGCCTGGGCGATGCTCTCGGCCATGGACTGCGGTGAATGAGCTAGACCGCAAGTAAAAACGCCATCCACCGGCAGGTCAACCGGTCGTAGTTTGACATGGGCCTCAAGGTAGAAATTTTCCGCCGTCACCGGCACCTTGAGCATCAGGGCCAAGTCCCTGGTGTTCTCAGGCACGATGCCCACCGACAGGACTAGCAGGTCGGCATTGAACGTGATCTCTTCTCCCAGCAGTGGATCGTAGCCCGTGACGTTAAGCGGACTCGACTTGCCCCGGCCTGGGGTGACCTGGGGCGGACGTTCTGGGGTGTAACGGATAAAGAGAACCCCCTGCTCACGGGCGGCGCGGTAATCATCCTCCATGAACCCATAGGCCCGCATGTCGCGGTAAAAGACGATGATGCCAAGCTCAGGCCGCATCTTTTTCAGCCGCAGACTGTTCTTCAAGGCTTGCCCGCAACATACCCGGCTACAGTACGAAAGATCGTCGCCGCGAGAGCCGACACACTGAATCATGACGATCTGTTTCGACTTGGCGGGCAGGGGTTGGGCTGAGGCCAAGCGCTGTTCCAGCTCGAGTTGGGTGACGACCCTGTTAGAAGCTCCATGCAAATATTGGTGCGGCTGATAGGGCTTGCCGCCGGTGGCCAGCACCGCCACCCCATGGTTGATCACCTGCGAGCTGTCGCAGGTGCTGACCGTGGTGGTGAAATTGCCGACATAGCCGGACACCGAGGCCACCGAGGCCTGTCTCAAGACGGTAATCTGCGGGTGCTGCTCCACCTGGCGGATCAGCTCGCCTACCTGTTGGGCAGGGATGCCGTCAAAGCGATCACGATCAAGCCGCAGTGCCTGGCCGCCAAGGTGCTCGCCTCGCTCTACCAGCGTTGTTTCATAGCCCTGTCCGGCAATAGTCAAGGCGGCGGTCATCCCGGCCAGGCCCCCGCCGACGACAAGGGCGCTCGGCGTTACCGGCAGCTTATGTTCCGCAAGAGGGCGCAAAAAAGCCGCCTTGGCCACTGCCATCCGCACCAGATCACGGGCCTTATCGGTGGCCTGTTGCGGTTCATGCATGTGAACCCAGGAGCATTGATCACGGATATTGGCCATCTCGAACAGGGCTCGGTTGAGACCGGCCTCACGCATGGTGGCCTGAAACAACGGCTCGTGAGTACGCGGGGTGCAGGCCGCCACCACAATCCGGTTCAGGCGCTGTGCGCGGATAATATCGACCAACTGCTGCTGGGTGTCCTGGGAACAGGAGTAAAGGTTATTGGTGGCATAGACGACATGGGGCAGGGTGCGGGCGTAGGCTGCCACGTCTGGCACACTGACCACGCCGCCGATATTGGTGCCGCAGTGGCAGACGAAGACCCCAATTCTCGGTTCCTCCTGAGCGATGTCCCTCTCCTCAGGGAAATCGACTTGGACAGTGGACTGATGTCTGGCCCCGGCCAGCAAGGCGGAGCAGAGCCCGGACACGCCCCCGGCCTGGACCACCGAGTCCGGGATGTCCTTGGGGCCTTGGAAGGCGCCAATCACATAGACCCCAGGCCGATCAGTGGTAAGCGGCGCATAGGCGCCGGTGGCGGCGAACTGGTACTTGTTCAAGGAGATGCCGCAGGTTGCGGCCAAGGAGTCAGCGTCATCCGGGGATTCAAGGCCTTGGGAGAGAACCACCAAATCGAATTTTTCGTAGTGATGTTTCCCGTCTTCCGTTGACCAGGTGAGCAGCATACGACCGTCAAAGACATCTTCAACCCTGGGTGGACGGGCATAGATGACCCTGAAGTTATTCTCACGGGTGGCTCGCTCGCGGGCGGCATCGAAGCCCTTACCGTGGGTGCGGACGTCCATGTAGAAGAGGGTGATTTCTGCTTCCGGGTCGTGCTCGCGGGCGAGGGTGGCCTGTTTGATGGCGTACATGCAACAGACTGACGAACAGTAGTTGTTGTCGCAGGTCGCATCGCGTGAGCCGACGCATTGCAGGAAGGCAATTTTCTTGGGGTGCTTGCGGTCGGAGGGGCGGACGATCTCACCATTGGTAGGGCCTGAGGCGCACATCAAACGCTCGTGCTCAAAGGCGGTCAGGACATCCGGGAATTTGCCCCAACCGTAATGGGCAAGAACCTCCTCCTTAACCCGGCCAAAGCCGGGGGCGAGCACCACCGCCCCTACTGAAAGCGTGAGGGTCTGAGGCTGTTCATCGAAATTGATCGCCCTTTTCTGGCAGACCACGGCACAGAGGCCGCAGGTGCCGTGTTTTAGGCGCAGGCATTTTTCCGGGTCGATGGCATAAGTGGCAGGCACCGCCTGGGCGTAATCGATGTGGATAGCGCTGGTGATGGCCAGGTTTTCATTGTAGTCGTCATCGATTTGCTTCAGGCAGTATTGGGCGCACTGGCCGCAGCCGGTGCAGGTAGTCTCGTCGATGTAGCGTGGGTGCTTGAGTATGGTGGCCTTAAAGTTGCCTGGCTCGCCACTAAGGCCGACAATCTCCGCGCGGGTCAGGATGTCGATGTTGGCGTCACGCCCTGCCTCAACCAGCTTCGGAGCCAGGATGCAAAGCGAGCAATCGTTGGTGGGGAAGGTCTTGTCCAGCCGGGCCATGACCCCGCCAATGGCGGCGCTTTTCTCGACAAGATAGACCTTCAGCCCGAGCTGAGTCATGTCGAGGGCTGTTTGAACTCCAGCGACGCCGCCGCCGATGACGAGGACTGAGCCTGTTTTATAGGGGGGGTGATTTGGTGCTGTGAGACTAGGGTGTTGCATGGATTTCCTCCAGGGGGATTAGGCACGTGGCCTTTATCCCGTTGAGCCTGGCGGAAATGAAGGATTATATCATTGGCGAGGAGGCGCGGCGAGGAAGGCGCTGTGCGGTTGAGCGGCCCAACCTGGGCCGGTCGCGTCGAAACGCGGATTTCAGTTAAATGATTTCAAATACATGGCGGTGTGATGGTTGAATTGTAAAAGGTGCTACCTTTTTTGAATGCTAAAAAAACGAAGTGTATAAACTTAACGGAAAGCGTATGTTTGTCAAACTGTTTTTTTTGCGCTGTTTTTTTTGCAAAGACAAAATTGCCCTCAGTAAATTAAGTGTATGTTGAGGTGAAGATGCGATGTTGATGCTGAAAAGAAGTCATAGAAATCCCCAAACTCAACATTTTTACTGAATATCATAAAAAATGGAGAACGAGGCAACTGTCAACAGTTAGCCGACTGACAACCCGAGAAATAATCTCGTGATGTCAGCAAGCAATAATAATCCCTAAGGAAAGATAATCATGCCATCAGCAGAAAAACGGGGCGTGGTTCGAGGTGAAGATTGGCGGGATACGTTTCAAGATTGCATCAATGGCTGGATGACGTTTGAATTCCTCATCCAGAAAGCGACGAATTGATTGCCGATCCCAGCCCAAAGGGTGCTCAAAATCGGTGTATAATGAAAGATCGCCTTCCGAGAAGGTGCTGGTAGTTAGTCCGTGAACTTCAGAACTACTAATCGGCATATTGAAAACTGCAAGGTTAAGAAAGGTGATGGCCGAGTGATGACTCACCACAAAGTCCATAGTAGCTCTGGCCTCGGCAAGGGATTCTGCCGGAGTGCCGAAGAGCAGGTAAACAAAGGTGGCAATTCCCGCTTTCTCAAGTGCTCTAAGGGCACTTGAGACCATGGTGATGTTGATTCCCTTGTCTGTGGCATTCAAGACCGTTTGATCCCCTGACTCAAGACCCAGTTTGAGCATCACACACCCGGACTCCTTCAGTGCCTGACAAAAAGTTACATCCGCAAGTTCCGGGACTATTCGAGAAAATCCATACCACTTGACGCCAGGAGGTTGCGCTATCAACTGCCTTAAGAGAGCAGGACTAACCGCGTTATCCAGAAAGTGAATCAGGGTGGGCTTAGTCGCCTCACTCAGATTGGTGATATCATCAACAACCTGCTCAACCGGCACCGGGAGATAGGGATTCTTCTCGGCGCTTTCAGGACAGAAGCTGCACTTTTGCCAATAGCATCCTGAAGATGCGGCATAGGGGAGAATGAATCCTGGCGCCAGATAATCTGCAAGCGGCAACCCGGAGTAGTCAGGACAATAATGAACATTTCCCTGATGGATTCCACCGCCCAGAAGATCAAGCAGTGGCCCTTCGCCTGGACCTGCCACCAGATGGTCGACCATTCCGCTAAAGGGGTTTCTCCAGCCTGGACGGCGTAGCCACGAAGTGATCAAGCCCCCGCCAAGGACCACCGGCAGACCAGGGAAGTGGCGCTTAATGAAACCCGCCATGGCGAAGGTGGTAATGGCCTGACTCAAGTAATTAAGAGAGAAACCAACCGCCCGAGGACAAAACTTTTCCAGTACCTGCGGCAAACGCCGAGCAAAATAGGGATGAAAGATATTGTCCTGTGGGTTCTGCCAGGCTTGAAGAAGATCGCTTGACTTGAGCGACGAGAGCAAAGGGTCCTGATAGTTAGCCAAATTCACGGATAAACCATGGGCTCGTCCGGCCATATCGAGGACACGATTGACATCAGCAACTGCCCTGTTATAGCGCGACGGGTTCTGATACAGCGACCAACTGCGGAGAGAGGAGAGGTTGTTCTCAAGATTTCGCCCAGCGCGCTTGGACCAGGTATCACCGATTTTAAGCAATGGCTGAGCCCCGAGAAGAGAGAAAATCCCCTCAAGATTGGCATCCAGCACGGTGCATGCCAGGCCGTTTTTCCGCAGGGCGCCGGCCAACAGGGGAATCCCTGCCGGCGGCTCGCACGGTTTGGCTAGCGGAGGATGAATAAGCAGCATCAATCTTCGTTATCCGATACCAGCCAACAGAGATCCCTGGCTTGATCCTTCCATTGATACAGTGATTGGCTCATTAGAGAACCCATGATCGAGCATGCTCAGGATCGGGGGGCACCCCGGCACAGACTGTGGTGCCATTACTCCCCCGGCACTCGACCTGCCCAGGCATGGGCTGACCATCCGGGCCTTTTTTACCGTAACGAGCGATAAGACCAGCCGCTAGATCAAGGTCTGTCGATGAAGACAGATTCCTGAGCAGCGCATAAGGTCCTGGCCGGTCAATAAGCTTCAGGCAGAGATCATTCTCCTCCGCAAGAGCCAGGACAGATTGATTTTCCTCTTCACCTCGCCCCATCACCAGCCAGGCCCCGTCAGGCAGGACAAAATGACGCCCTACCTTGATCAGACGCATATCATTAACCCGAATGGTTTGGTGTTCTCCATAATACCGCTTGATCCTCGCCGCCACATTCAGATCGGTCAGGACACAGCCACCGGCCGGACTGGGATAGTCGGTGATCCCCATCTCTTTTGCCAGGGCGATCTGCGGAGAACGTCCACGACCGCCAAAATCACACAACTGTGCCCGATCCACAAGCCCGTTTATTTCCGGCTGGGTCGGGAGGAGATGCTTGGCGCACAGGGGGCGGAGCAAGATGCCGTTACAACCGGAGTCCCGTTCGACCACCCTGAGTGCGTCCCGGCGCTGAGACATTGGCCTCTGGCCGAGAACTTCACCGGAGATCAGGAATGAGGCGCCTTGAACGGCCATCATTTCGCGAGCCTTGGTCATCATGAAAATCTTGCAATCAAGACAGGGGTTGAAATGTTTGCCATAACCATGGGCAGGATTCCGGAGCAGAGAAAAGTACTCGGTACTGAGATCCACAACAGTGACGTCGATATCGTATTTTTCCTTGATCTCTTGAGAATAACCTGGCCGCTCCAGGATATCGTAATCGAAAAAAGGGGTGACGAATTTAACCGCCAACACCTTGATCCCTTGACGGGCCACTACCCGGCAGGCAAGGATGCTGTCGAGTCCACCTGAAAAGAGTGCGATTGCCTGGGTCATGGAGTACTTCCTTGACGCGGTGAGTGATTGCGATCAATAAGTTCCGAAGCAAAGGCTAGTGATTGTGGAGAAACTGAGTCACCATCGAGCATCCGGGCGATTTCAGGCAGCCGCGCGGAAGAGTCAAGCTCGGTGATGGCCGTAGAAGTTCGACCATCGGCCAACCGCTTCTCTACCAGAAAATGACTGGCGCCAGCCGCAGCAATTTGCGGCAGATGGGTAATGCAGATCACTTGATGATGCTGGGCAAGTTCTTTAATCTTGCGGGCCACCGCCTCGGCAGCCTTGCCGCCGATACCAGCATCGATCTCATCGAAGATAACCGTTTCCACGGAGTCTTGTCTCGCAAGCAAACACTTTAAGGCCAGCATCACTCGAGAGAGTTCTCCGCCCGAGGCAATGCTTGCCAATGGCTTCACAGGTTCTCCAGGATTGGCTGAGAACATGAATTCGCATCGATCCCACCCTGCCCTGGTCATCATCTCAAGCTTCTTGTCACTCTCCTTAAACGCCGCGACAAAATCAGCCTGTGCAAAACTTAAGGCACGCAGTTCATCACGAACCGCATTGCCGAGCCGAATAGCCACCTCCTTTCGCGCCAGAGACAGTTCGTCAGCCGACCGAATCAGTCCACTCTCGATAGCTGCGCACTCTTTAGCGAGCAGTCCGATCTTCTGATCAAGTTCGTCAAGACCGTGCAACTCCTCGCGTATTTTTTCGGCATATGCCAAGATATCAGCCAAGTCTTCTCCGTATTTGCGCTTTAGTTGCTGAAGATAAGTGATCCGGGCGACAATCTCTTCTAAGGCCAACTCGTCGTCAGGCACCCGATTCAAGTAATCACGAATCTGCCCTACATAGTCATCAATCAGGAAACTCTGCTCAGCCACGGAAGCCGCAAGTACAGAGGCATCCTGATCAATCGCCGCGATGGCATCGATGTTCTTACGGGCCAGGCCCAAGGACTCGGAGGCAGATTGTAGTTCTCGGTAACATTTTAGGCCAAACTTCTTTAAGTCGGCAGACCCTTTCAAGCGCAGACGATCTCGAGTAAGGCGTTCGTCCTCCCCAACTTCGATAGCCGCTGCATCAATTTCGCGAAGTTGATAAGAAAGAAAATCACGGCGCTGTTCTTTATCCATTTCCCGTTGTCTGAGGAGATCAAGTTCCTTTTTTGCTTCGGCCCATTGATCAAAAAAACCGGTAACCATCTCCCTGTTCGACCACAGCTCACCTGCCATATCGATAAAATCAAGATGATACTTAGGATTGAGCAGGCGTTGATGGTCATGCTGGCTGGCAACACTTACCAGATGTTCGCTGACAGACTGGACCAGACGAGCGGTGGTCAAGCCGCCATTGAGGTAGAACCGACTCTTGCCATCGGAGGAAACCACTCGTTTAATCAAGAGTTCATCTACCTCATCGAGTCCCATCTCACGAAGTTCGTTATGCAAAGCGGGCGACTCAGGGCAATCAAAAGTAGCCTCGACCACGGCCTGGGCCGCACCGGTCCTGACCCAGGAAGAAGAAGCCCTGGCCCCGGTCAATAAGGCGATTGCTTGCAGGACAATGGATTTGCCCGCCCCGGTCTCACCGGAAAAAACGGTCAACCCTTTACCAAGAACGACATGAAGCCTCTCGATTAAGGCAAGATTCTCTATTCGTATTTCATTAAGCATTGCTAACCTATACTCAACCCGCAGTCAGGGGAAAAGTTTTTTTTGAAATTACATTGGTCATTTTCCGATGTATAGTTATGTTTACCTAATGTCACTATCAGTAAGAAAGGACCAACTTACATGCCCATATTAAAAAAACAGATCAGTATCATCGTGCTCATCACCTTCCTCTCCGGTCTCCTCCCCGGCCCCCTGCCGCCAAGAGCAAGTTATGCTTTTTCGGTTGGAGAAGAAAAAGAGGTCGGAGAAAAATTGCTGACCATGGTTCGCAAGAGCTTTGAGGTAATTGACGACCCGGATATCACTCAGTACATCAATGGGATCGGACAACAGATCCTTGGCGTAGCCGGGCCGCAATACTTTGACTATCACTTTTTTGTCATCAGCGATAAAGAGTTCAACGCTTTTGCCGCCCCATCCGGCCTCATTTTCATCCACTCGGGATTAATCGAAGCCATGAACAGCGAAGGTGAGTTGGTCAGTGTCATGGCCCACGAATGTGGTCACGTTACCAGTCGCCACATCTCGGACCGAATCAACAAGAGCGCCAAAACCAGCCTCGGCACTGCCGCTCTTCTGATCGCCGGTATCGCTATGGGAGGGGGAGCGCTGTCACAAGCGCTGATTACAGGCTCCATGGCCGCCAATGCCGCCATGAACCTTAAGTTCAGCCGCGAAGATGAGGAGGAGGCAGATCGGCTCTCGTATAAATGGATGCAGTCCATGAAGGTTGATCCGGCCCATATGGAAACCATGCTGGGGAAGATGCATCGAATCAGCGTCTACCGGATGGCCAATATTCCCCCTTATCTTTTAACCCATCCAGAACCGAAACAACGTTTAGGCTATGTACAGGACCTGATCATGGCCTCAGGCCAAGGATCGACATACACGCCTGCCGATGATTTTTCCTTCCTCCGAGTAAAACAGCGGCTCATGGTCTCCACCAAGGACCCAGCAAACCTTCGAGCCCTGTACACCCGAAAAGCCAATGAAGGTAAAGATCTTCAAAGCGTCATGGCCCAATATGGTCTGGCCCTGATCGCTCAAGCCGGGGCTGATTATACCACAGCCGAGACCTTGCTCAAATCGGTCATCGCCTCCTATCCGGATCGCCCCATACTTAAAACTGATTTAGCTGCCCTGTACATGCAAAGTGGACGGACACCCGAAGCATTGCCACTTCTTAACGCCAGCCAGGCCGCCGACCCTCGCTCATCTTACACCAAGTACACTCTGGCCCAGGCCCTGGAACAGACCGGAGAGCAAAAAAAAGCGTTAACGCTGTATCGGGATCTCCTGCCGGAACTTACCGATCACGCCATGCTCCAACGGACCGTTGGCAACCTGGAGACGAGGATGGGACGAAAAGGTGTAGGCCATTACTATCTTGGCCGCTACTTCTGGCTGGAGGGAGACTCTAAAAACGCCAAATACCACTTAGCCGCAACCCTTGGCGATATGACAGTCGACGCGCCGATTATGACCAAAGCCAAGACTTTACTAGCCGACATCATTCGTATCGAAAAAGATATGTGACTCATGCCTTAAGCTGATTGGACTGAAATATGGCAGGCGGTTTATGGATAATACAACGAAATTGGGGGTGTTCAGCTTTTTCGAATCTTGCGGATAGCCATGACAGCAAAGTCACGGAACAGCCGAACTGATTTGATCATATCTTTATCAAGCAAAGGTCGCCCCATCTTGCGATCGAGGTAGATTAAGCCAATCCCCTTGTTATCGATTGCGATGGGAAACAGATAGACCGTCCGATCTTTAACCAAGTACTGGAGATTATCAGGGAAAACGCCTGCTTTGTTAGCCGAAATCATCATGTCTTTCCCGTGCATTACGGAGTTAGAAATAACATAAGGACTCTGTGGTGATAAAATATGTTCAAAACGCCTAACCCCTTCGGTGCCGATCTCTCCCAGACCAAATCGGCCGACCAACGAAATTTTGGTGGGCTGCTTGCTGATGATAGCCAGAATAACTCGATCAAATCCTACTCCCCGGTAGAGGGCTTCCAGGAGATTGGCATAGAAGTCATTAACATCAAAATGCCCCATCAAGGTCTCAGTGATATCCCGAATAAAGTCATTGACCGACTTATCGGTACTGATTGGCAATTCGTCCAGAATTTCAGTTTCGGTTGGTTGGCACTCTTCCTCATCCTGAATGGCCTTGTTTTTTCTTTCCTCTTGCTCATCCGGTTTGTCTGAATTGAACAAACCACGTTTAGCGTTCGCCTCGACGTTTCTCAGCCGTCCCCTGATTTTCAACTTGGTTAAACCAAAGCGAATAGCATCAGAAACTGTCTCGGACACAGAGATAGCTTGATTGAGGCGTTCAATCATCTCCTTGGGATTTACCGACAAGATTGCGCCATACTGTTGAAACAACTTTTCCAGGTCTTCACCGTCACAGACCTTGTCAACAAAACTGTTACTAAAGTGAGACAGGTTCTGCAAATACCCATCGCTGTCATATTTATGCTTTGGGGCCTCCGGGGTTTGGTTCATCGCGCCGATAACTTTCTCGGACAGATTCCAGAACTTTGCCACCTCAATGCCTATTTCCGGATAGGTTATGTCGGATAGAACTTCTCGACAGGCCATGTTCTGAGACATGCCAGCCTGAACACTCTCTTCTATTTGCCGATACTTATCTGGAAGATAAATACAGACAATGATTTTGCCTAAATTATGGAGCAAGGTACAAATAAAGGCCTCTTCGGGGGGCACATTAATCCCAGTGCTAACCACAAGATCACGGGCCTGGAGTCCGCTCAAGAAGGCTCTGGTCAAAATCTTGCTGATTCCCTCCTTGTCGGCGCCTGACTTAACAAAATCTTCAAATAGAGTAATGGCCATAGCCATATCCCTTACCGCATCAAAACCAAGGATGGTAACGGCTTTGGAGATGGAGTTACAGGTTCGCCCCATCGAGTAGTATGCTGAATTGACGATCTGCAGCACTTTGTTAGTCAAGGAGAAATCTTTTAAAATCACCCGAGTCAGTTCGTCACTTCCTGAACGGCTGCTGCTGGTTAATGAGATCAAATCCTGCACATTATGGGACATGGCAGGAAGTTCACACATATTAATCTTGGTGAAAATTGTAGATAGGCTTGCAGAAGGTTTTTTTTCACTCTGTTGATCGGTCATGGTCAATCCTAGTGTGCTCAGGAAACTGCTCTTATTTTTATTATGGCCGAAACCGCGAGTTCTCGAAGCTGTCTTACTGTCTTAATCATCTCATTATTAAACAATGGTTGTTCAGCTTTACGATCAAGATAAATCATACTGACTCCCTTGCCCTCAATAACAATTGGAAACAGATACACGGTTCGGTCTTTGACCAGATGTTGCAGCCTACGAGAAAAAGACCATGACTTAGTAGCCGGAATAATTACATCTTTTCCTGAAACCATGGCAGTAGACATGGGACAGTTACTTTCAGAATCGAGTGGTTGCTCAAACAATTTCACTCCTTCATGGTCGATATCTCCCGCCCCTAACCTCCCTACCAGAGAAACATTGGCAGAAAAAGTATTCACAGTGGCCAATACTGCCCTATCAAAACCCATTCCTTGATGAAAAGCTTCCAGGAGAAGCCGGTAAAACTCGTTAATAGAGAAATTTTTCTTTACCAACAAATTAAGATCTTCAATAAAATGATGTACTGTCTTGTTCGGTCGGTATTTCTCTTGATCCTGCAAAGAAGAAAGGAATGCTCTCAGTGTATCATTCCGTTGCCCAGTCCGTTCAGTCACACCCTCCTGGCCCTGTGGAATGTCGGAATTCAAGAGCCCGTTCCTGAGATTAATCATCAGAAACCGAATTTTAGTCTGGATTTTGAGTTTTGTCACTCCTGAGCGGAGTAAGGTTGAGGTTATTTCCGCTTCATCAACACTCCGTTTGATCGAAATCAGCGTTTCATTGATCCCAACAGACAATATTACTCCATATTGCTGAAATAATGAGTCTAAATCAAATCCGTCGCATAGGGATTCAACGAAGACGTTAGCAAAATGGATCAGACTGGCAAGATAATGGTTTGAGAAATCTAGTGGCGGATGAGCGTAGCTTCTCCCTCCCTTCTCCAATACCATAAGAAGTAAATCTGGCAGGTTCCAAAATTTGGCGACCTCAATGCCTATCTCTCGAAACGTAAGACCAGCCAAGACTTCCCGACAGGCCAACTCTTCCGACATCCCGGTCTCGATCTTCAACTCTATGTCCCGATAACTCACAGGCAGATAAAGACACAGGATAATCTTGCCCAAATTATAGAAGAGTCCACAAAGAAAGACCTCTTCTGGCTCCACCTTAATTTTATTTTCGACTGCCAAATCACG
>VMSU01000046.1 GCA_013792005.1 Desulfobulbaceae bacterium | reverse complement strand
ACGAGGTGGATGACATCATCAATCAGCAGATAGGTGATCCAATTGGGTGGACGCAGGTCATGATCCCTCCCCGCTGATCGGAAAGAGATTGACTTCCATCATGGCTCACGCTTATCTTTCGACAAAGACGCTTGACTGCATGGCGAGATGAAAAATGGATCAACCATTTCCACCTCGCTGGCCTTCCGGATTCAATTAAAGATGCAATTTCGGAAGGGTGAGTGGAGTGTTTTCTACGCCTTGCCGGGACTTGAAAAACTATCCCAATCATTTTCACGACACAAAGGCAGGCATGAAATCACTCATTAGCTACCAGAAGAAACTCATCGCAGAGAATCGTAAAGAATACGGAATTTATTACGATCAACTTAAAAAACCATCATATTACCAGCTCATTGAGGCCGACGAAAAACGTTCGCGGCTTATCTCTGAAATTAAAGGCAAAGCCGGGTTCCTTTGTAATGGAACAAAACCCTTTGCTCACGCAATTTCTCCGGGGTGCAGGCTCTGCGGAGAAGGTTACTGGTCATGCCTTTTTATCAACAACCGCTGCAACTGCAATTGTTTTTATTGTCCAACGTCTCAGGTTGACACCTCAATTCCTGAAACCCAGGGCATTACTTTCGACAAAGCGGAAAAGTATATCGGATACATCAAAAAGTTTGGATTTAAAGGCGTTGGCCTCAGTGGTGGAGAACCGTTACTTACTTTCAATACGACCATTGATTTTCTGTCAAAAATAAAAAAAGAATTCGATGATTCAGTTTATGTTTGGATGTACACCAACGGCACCCTTTTAAATGAAGCTAAAGCCGCACAATTAGCCGAAGCCGGCTTGGATGAGATCCGTTTCGACCTTACTGCCACAGAATATAACACCAAAAATCTGCGCCTTGCCTTGGGAAAGATTCCAAAGATCACCGTTGAAATACCTGCAATCCCTGATGAGATTGAACAACTTAGAAATATGGTTATCGAACTCGACACCCTTGGCGTAAACTATCTCAATCTCCACCAGATGAGGCTTACACCCTATAATTTAAAAAATCTCTCCAACCGGAATTACACTTTTTCACATGGCCCGAAAGTCACGGTTTTGGAGTCAGAACTTACAGCGCTTGAGATTATTAACTTTGTCTTACACCATGGGCTGAGATTGCCGGTTAATTATTGTTCTTTTCATTACAAAAACCACTACCAAAAAGCCGCCTTTCGCAAAAAAGCCGCAGTTTTTGTTTTGAATAGCCAGGGAGAGATCAATCAAAACGGTTTTATCCGCAGCCTTATCCTAAAAGGAATTTCAATACCGCTTAAAGGATTGAAAGACCAGTTAACCCGGCTCTCTCCAGAGGGAAAAGGATGGCAAGTTTCACCAGATCAACACCAAATTTTTGTTACACGATACCTACTTATTCAGCTACAACTTAATGAGGAACCTATTTTTGTAGAGTACAAGGCAGCAATAACCAGTGAAAAGCCCTTAGACGAAGGGACTGAGCATATAATTACCCGAGAAAAACACATTTTTATTGCCACGGAAGCCAGCAGCATCTCCATCCAAATTGAGTCGGAAGAAAGGGCAAGCTTTTATGAAATTTTGGAAGGTCATTCACCCCATAATCCAATAGGATCTGATGGACTTTTCAACGTTTCGTTAAAAGAACTTCCGGCCACTGGGTTTGCTGAATACTTTTAGTAGAGTTACATCCGAGTCCCTTAGTGACATACCCCAGGGAATTGTAGTGATCGAGGAGACATAAAACCCAAAAAATAGTCATCCAGACAAACGAGAATATGGTGCTTTACTGATGATCAACGTGGGCGGGGTGAATGATGACGAATGATGGAGGTGCAGTCAACAGAAAGGCCGTTTTCGCCTGGGCCATGTACGATTTTGCGAACTCCGCCTTTACCACCCTGGTCGTCACCTTTATTTACGCCACTTACTTTACCCAAGCCATCGCCCCGGATCCGATTAGCGGCACGGTCCTGTGGTCAAGGGCTGTCACCATCTCCGCCCTGGCAGTGGCCTTGCTTTCACCTTTTTTCGGCGCCCTGGCTGATTCCGGCCAGCGCAGAAAATACTATCTCATTATCTTCACAGTTCTCTCCATCACCTGCACCGTGGCTCTTTTTGGGCCGCTGCCCGGCCAGGTCTATCCCGCCTTAGCTCTTTTTGCTTTGGGCAACTTTGGCTTTGAGATGGGCTGTGTGTTCTACAATGCCTACCTGCCCGACCTCGCCCCAGCCAAAAAAATCGGTAGAATTTCCGGTTATAGCTGGGGAATCGGATATGTTGGGGGACTGGCAGCCATGTTTCTAGCGATGATTACCATGGTCAACCCTGAAACACCCTGGTTCGGATTGAGCCGGAACTTAGGTGAAAACATCCGGGCGACCAATCTCCTGACTGCCGCCTGGTTTGCCATTTTCAGCCTGCCGCTCATCGTCCTGGTCAAAGACCCGCATCATCCCTCCCCGGCAGGGCAACCATCATTTAGCGCCGCCATCGCAGATCTTGCTAAAACCTTCCATGAACTGAGGCGCTATGAGCAGATCGTCCGTTTCCTGCTGGCCCGGCTCCTCTTCAATGACGGCCTCATTACCATCTTTGCCTTTGGCGGCATCTATGCGGCCGGTACTTTTAACTTCAGCTTTCAGGAGATCATGTATTTCGGCATCGTACTCAACGTCGCGGCTGGAGCGGGGGCATTCGCCTTCGGCTATTATGACGATATCCATGGCGGCAAGAATACAATCATCCTGAGCCTGATAGGTCTCACTATCGCCGCATCCATAGCCGCTGTCACCACCAGCAGAGGGCTATTCTGGTTGTCCGGCATTCTGGTCGGACTCTTTTCCGGCCCCAACCAGTCTGCTAGCCGATCACTCATGGCTCGTTTCATACCCACCGACAAGGAAGGACAATTTTTTGGTTTTTTTGCCTTTTCCGGCAAATTCACCGCATTTCTCGGACCGTTGCTGTTTGGGGTTTGTACGGAAATTTTCGGGACCCAACGGGCAGGAGTCGCCTCAGTCATCCTGTTTTTTGCGGCAGGCGGCGTGATCCTCCTTTTCGTTGACGAAAAAAAAGGGTGCCTGCACCATTCGCAACAAACGCCGATGCAACCTGAAGGGTGATCCGATGCAGACACCATCCAATGAAAGCCACACTGCCTCCGACCAGCAGACGGAAAAACTGCTTTCCCTGATAGAGGAGATGGCACACAGCCTCCATCCTGGCCAGAAACCTGCTCCCATCAACCTTGACACCTCAATTGACCGCGACCTTGGCCTCGACAGCCTGTCCCGGGTCGAGCTGCTGGCCCGGATCGAACGCTTATTCGATCTCACCCTGCCGGAGCAGTTACTGGCAACAGCCGATACCCCCAGGGATTTTCTTCGAGCCATGGCCGTCTCCGGCACAGGAGTAAAACATTCGCTCCATCCTGCCGCAGAGGCCCTTGCTAGGGTCGAAGACCAACCGTTGAACGCCCAAACATTGATTGAGGTGCTTGAATGGCATGCCGCCCGTCATCCGGAACGGCCCCATATCAGGCTTTACAGTGATAGCGATGAGGGTGAAATCATCACCTACGGTCAGCTCAGGCACGAGGCACAGAAGCTGGCGTCAGGACTGCAACAGTCAGGACTCAGCCCCGGTGAAACAACCTTACTCATGCTGCCGACCGGACGTGAATACTTCATCAGTTTTTTCGCGGTCCTCATAGCCGGAGGTGTTCCGGTGCCACTCTACCCTCCTGGCCGCATAAAACAGATCGAGGAGCATCTCCGCCGCCACACTGCGATTGCCAACAACTGTACGGCACGCTTCATGATCACTATCCCAGAGGCTCAGCCGTTCACCAGGCTGATGCATACCCAGGTCCCCTCTCTGAGGAAAATTGTCACGGTTGGCGCTGTCGCAGACTTTACAAGTGACACACCCTTTCAGCAACCATTCCGGACTGCTGAAGACGTGGCTTTTCTCCAATACACGTCAGGAAGCACCGGCCAGCCGAAGGGGGTCATCCTCAACCACGCCAATATTCTCGCCAATATCAGGGCCATGGGCCGAGTAACGTCCGTAACCTCCGAGGACGTTTTTATCAGCTGGCTGCCGCTCTACCATGACATGGGGCTGATCGGGGCCTGGTTCGGCAGCCTGTATCATGCCTGCCAGCTGGTCATCCTCTCGCCGCTCGCCTTTATCGCCCGTCCGGCACGGTGGCTGCGGGCCATTCATCGCTTTGGCGGCACCATCTCAGCCGCCCCGAATTTCGCCTATGAACTCTGTCTACGCCGGATCGACCAAGATGATCTCACCGGAATAGATCTTAGTTCCTGGCGCTGCGCCTTCAATGGCGCCGAGGCAGTAAGCCCGTCGGTGATCAACGGCTTTATCGAGAGATTCAGCGCCTACGGCTTTTCCCGGCAGGCCATGATGCCCGTGTACGGGCTGGCGGAATCCTCGGTCGGTCTCGCCTTCCCGCCGCTTGGCCGCGGACCTCTCATCGACCGGATCCGCCGCCGCCCACTGATAGAGGCAGGCCGGGCTGAACCGGCAGATGCCGCCGAGGTGAACACCATGTCCATGATCAGCTGCGGCTTGCCGCTCTCTGGTCATGAGATCCGCATCATCGATTCTCAAGGCCGAGAGATGCCCGACCGTCAGGAGGGCCACCTGCAGTTCAAAGGCCCCTCGGTAACCAGCGGCTATTTTCGTAATCCCGTGCAGACCGCAAGCCTATTTCAAGGATCATGGCTGAATTCCGGCGATCGAGCCTATATTGCCGATGGCGAGGTCTATATCACCGGACGCAGCAAAGATATCATCATCCGGGCCGGGAGAAATATCTACCCCGAAGAACTGGAAGAAGCGGTCGGGCAAATTGATGGCATCCGCCAGGGAAATGTTGCTGTTTTCGGCAGCGTGCGCGACGATTCATCCTTGGAACGACTGGTGGTTCTTGCTGAAACCAGGGCACGAAAGGAAGAAACCTTAAAAAAACTGCGACTGCTGATCAGCAACACCATTGCTGATATCTGCGGCAGCCCACCAGACGAGGTGGTGTTGGCCCCGCCCAACACGGTCCTCAAGACCTCGAGCGGCAAGATCAGACGGGCCTCAAGCCGTGAACTTTATGAAAAGGGGCATATCGGCAGAGCACAAAGGGCGGTATGGCTGCAGATCGCCCTCTTTGCCATCTCAGGCATTCCGCCGCGGCTCTTTCACCTGACCGAACAACTGAAGGCAACCGCCTATGCCATTGTCTGTTGGTTGCTGTTCGGGGCGATTGCCCTTATCGTCTGGACGGGCGCCATGCTCATCCCCTCCCGCTTGCGACGGTGGCGTTTTATCCACCGGGCGGCCCGTCTGCTGCTCAAACTCACCGGCATCCCTCTGCAGGTGGAAAACCAGGAGCATCTTTCCCGCCTGCAGCAACCGTGCATCTTTGTCGCAAACCATGCCAGCTACCTTGATGGCATCCTGCTCGCTGCCATATTGCCTGAGGGGGCGAGTTTCATCGCTAAGGCCGAACTTCAGAACCATTGTATTTTCCGCACCTTCCTGAACCGGCTGGGGACCCAGTTCGTTGAACGGTTCGACTGGAAAAAAGGGAGCCGCGATGCCCGTTCTCTTATCGAAAAAGCCAGAGCCGGCCAGTCACTGTTCTATTTCGCCGAAGGGACCTTCTCCCGCATTCCAGGCCTGCTCCCATTCCGGCTTGGCGCCTTTGAAACGGCTATCCACGCCGGTCTCCCAATAATACCGATCATCATTCGGGGGAGCCGTTCCATTCTGCGGGCAGACTCTTGGTTTCCACGCCACGGCGTGGTCAGGATCATCATCGGGCCATCCTATCCGGCCGTAACACTCCCCGCAGGTCACGATGAGGAACGCTGGCAAGCCGCTGTCACATTAAAGGATCAGGTCAGGAGCTGGATGCTCGCCCATTGCGGAGAACCAGACCTTGCCGGGGAGAGACCGGCCATTTTTGAAAAAATCAAATGAAACATCGATAGCCCACACAACTGACGACTGATGAATTTTACCCTGCGACCACACTCGTTATGGCTAATCCTCATGTTCACTCTGCTATTGCTGTCTTTTATAGCCATCAAGCCTCCTGCTGGACGCTGCCATCCTCTCAAAGAGGCGCCGACCATGCCTGATTCACTGGAAACACGATTGCGCGCCCATGTGGAGATGCTGGCGAAAGAGATCGGAGAGCGCAACATCTGGCATGCCGACCAGATGGACGCCGCCGCTAAGTATATCGAAACCTATTGGCAGGAGATAGGATTTACCGTGCATGTGGATGAATACCAGGCCACTACGGAGGCTAAGGTGAAGAACCTCTGGGTCGAGGTTGCCGGAACCGGGCAATCGGATCAGATCGTAGTAGTCGGCGCCCACTATGATTCCGTCCTCGGTTGTCCCGGGGCTAATGACAACAGCTCCGGGGTGGCGGCCCTGCTTGAACTTTCCCGGCTTCTTCGCCAGGCACAGCCAGCGAAAACCTTTCACTTTGTCGCCTTTGCCAACGAGGAACCCCCTTTTTTCCTGTCAAAGAAGATGGGGAGCCGCGTCCACGCCATCAGGGCTCGACAGGAACAGCAGCATATCGTCGGCATGATCTCCTTAGAGACCCTTGCCTACTACACCTCTGAGCCGGGTAGCCAAAAATACCCTTTCCCCTTTGGCTTGATCTATCCCGACACAGCTAACTTCGTCGGTATCGTCAGCAACCTTGGATCCAGACGACTGATGAAGGTGTTGCTTGATGCGTTCCGGCGTCATTCATCCTTTCCGGCGGAAGGAGTGGCGGCGCCGGGCTGGATGACCGGTATCGGCTGGTCGGACCACTGGTCGTTCTGGCGCGAAGGATTTCAGGCCGTGATGATCACCGACACCGCTCTCTTTCGGTATGCGCAGTACCACACCGAGCAAGACACTCCAGACAAACTGAACTACCCCGATTTTGCACACGTCGTGAAAGGGCTAAGAGAGGCGCTTGCCGATCTGGCCGGAGTCCCTGCAGAGAAAAGACAGGGTAAAGACCCTCACTAGATTGCACCATAAGGGCAAAAGACACTGTCGCAGTGAATCAATTAAAGCAATTTCTTAAGTGAATGATTATTTTTGGATGACTCTCTCCGACGCCAATAAACTTAACGGGATCATCCTGTGCCCCTTTGCATAAAAAATGAAATTGACCCAGACAAAACTTATTCTGTTCACGGCGTTGTTCTTCGTTCTTTTTAACAATGTCTCATTTTTTCAGCATGTGGTGGAGGTCTACCCGGTCACCCTGAAAAACTTTGGATTTTTAGTATCGTTAGCTGTGGGACTCACGGCGGTTATTGCGTTGTTATTCACCCTTCTTAGCTCAAAGCACACGACAAAACCGGTCTTAATCCTTTTCCTGCTGGTGTCATCGCTTGCCAGTTATTTCATGAACACCTACAACGTGGTCATCGACCACACCATGATCCAAAACAGTATGCAAACGAGTCTGGATGAGGCCTCCGATCTACTGAGCATCAATCTGATCTATTATCTATTACTGCTCGGAGTAATGCCGAGCATCTTCATCTACACGGTCCAGATAGAACCCGCTTCCTTCAAAAAAGCCGCCATAACCACCTTAAGAGATGCCGGTATCTTCCTGCTTATTTTTCTCAGCATGGCGCTGCTCTTCAGTAAATTTTACACCTCATTTTTCCGAGAGCACAAATCTCTTCGCTTCTACACCAACCCGACCTACTATATCTACTCAATAGAGAAATATCTCAAGATATCCCTCAAAAGCTCACCGGTCATTGCTACACCTCTGGGCCAGGACGCTCAAATTCCTGCAACCGATACTGACCGGGAACTGATCATCCTGGTAGTCGGCGAAGCGGCCCGATCAGACCGGTTTTCATTGAACGGATATCATCGAGAGACCAATCCACTTCTGCAAAAGGAGGATGTCATCTCTTTTACCAACATGCTTTCCTGTGGCACGTCAACAGCCTATTCCGTTCCATGCATGTTCTCCATCTTTCCCCGCGAATCGTATAGCAACAGCAAGGGTGAATCCACCGAAAACCTCCTGGACGTCCTGGGTCATGCCGGCATCAATGTGATCTGGCGCGACAACAACTCGGATTCAAAAGGAGTGGCGCTCAGAGTGCCATATCAGGACTATAAGCTGCCAGAGAATAACCCCATCTGCGACATCGAGTGCAGGGATGAGGGAATGCTGGTTGGCCTGCAAGAGCACATCGACAGCCAACAGCAGGGTGATGTGCTGATCATCCTGCATCAGATGGGTAATCATGGACCGGCCTATCATAAACGATATCCTACTTCCTTCGAAAAATTCACCCCGGTTTGCAAGACCAACCAGCTTGATGAATGCACCAACGAAGAGATCGACAACGCTTACGATAACGCCATCCTATACACCGATTACTTTCTGGCGCAGACAGTTGCGCTTCTTAAAAAGAACTCAAATCGATTTGAAGCGGCGATGATTTACCTGAGCGACCATGGCGAATCCCTGGGCGAGTATAATATCTATCTCCACGGCTTACCCTATGCCATAGCCCCGGACCCACAGAAGCATATTGCATCCTTGTTCTGGTTCAGCGACAACTTTAAAATAGACCACAAGGGTCTAAGGAACAAAGCGACACAAAATTTCTCTCAAGACAACCTCTTTCACACAGTCCTAGGGCTGATGGAGGTGGAAACATCCGTCTACGACAAAAGCCTGGATATCTTACAGTACGACTCCGGCAACTGACCGCGGTCTCGCTTGACTTCAGCCTGACCAATTAACGTCAAACGAGATTTCTGATTTCCGCCTCCAGCAGCGGACGACCCAGATCAGATGCCAGCTGGCGAATATGACGGACAAGATTGGGCAGGCGATGGGAGTGTACGGGCATGCCGAGCTGTGCAAGATAACCGGCAACGGCACGGCTTCCGGTCTTGGCCCCCATCAGAATTGTTCTGTGACTGTTGACACACTCCGGTGGGAAGGGCTCGTAAGAAGCCGGATCGGCCAAAAGGCCGTGAACATGCAACCCGGTTTCGCAAGTGAAAATGGCCTGACCGACCAGGGGATGATTGGCAGGGATCGCCCGTCCAGAGGCCTCGGCAACCAGCCGGCACAGCAGCGGCAGACGATCCAGGCGATAGTCTTTTTTCTGTTGAACCAGCGTCAGTAACGCTGCCACTTCCTCAAGCCGAGAACACCCTGCCCGCTCTGGAGGCTGGCGCTCAGTGGGCCGATGTTACGGTCATGGGGCTT
>VMSU01000045.1 GCA_013792005.1 Desulfobulbaceae bacterium | reverse complement strand
GATATGCTGAGGTCCGACCTCCACGGGAGGTCGGACCTCATAATCATCGAGGATTGCGCCCACTGCATCGAGGGTATGCGGGACGGAGTGCAGCCTGGAGCCCTGTCGAATGCCGCTTGTTTCAGCTTCTACGCCACAAAGAACATGACCTGTGGTGAAGGTGGGGCTCTGTCGACGATGGATGAGGCCTTGGCAGCGCGCGTTCTCCTGCTCCGTCAGCACGGAATGAGCAAGGAGGCGGCGGACCGTTACCATGGGGCCTATCGGCACTGGGATATGCTGGATTGCGGCTGGAAGTATAACATGGACAACATTCATGCCTCCATCCTCCTGCCCCAACTACGGAAAATTGACGCGCTTTGGGAAAAACGTCGCGACTTATATGAGCGTTATGTTGCGGCACTCTCTGTGGTTCCGGGGATCCGATTTCCGAAAATTCCCGCCGGTTCCAAGAGTGCCTTTCATCTTTTCACGGTCCTCATTGAAAGAGCGGAACGTGATCACGTGCTGGAGTCCTTGTCTCGCCAAGGTATTGGCGTAGCTGTGAACTACCGGGCGATCCATCTGTTGGAATATCTGCGCAAGAGGTTTGGTCACAAAGCTGGGGATTTCCCTCATGCCGAAGAAATCGGACGTAAAACGATCAGCCTCCCTTTCTGGGTAGGAATGGGAGAGCGGGAAGTTGATATCGTGGTTTCCGCCCTTCACAACGACCTTGTCGTGAGCACAAGATAGTGACTTGCCAATTGCAAATACCACGTTTGAGGTGGCCCGCCGTTTCGATAGGCGTTTTTTTAATATATCTTTTTGTAGCCTTCCTGAGCTATCGTTTATACCTGACTAATGAGTATACACCCGGCGGAGATGGGGCAAGAATTTATCCATATCTTAAATATATGGAAAAAGTACCTGAACTTTTTCCATTTTGGCAGGCCCATGAACATCATGGATATCCTTTACTGGCCGACCCTGAAAATCACATGCCGTTCAGTTTGATTCTGAATACAGAGTCACCGAATTTTAACATAAATTTAAACTTGATATTTTTTTGTTTGACAGCATTTTTTGCATCTTCATGCAGAGCAATAGCTCGCATCATGGGAATGTCCCAGGTAGCGTCTTTTACAGTGGGACTGACCAGCATTGTTAGCTGTATCTCCATCAGTCGTTCGTTTATGCATGGTGCTTTGTCTGCATTTATTTTATTGGATGTATCCTTTGTGGCCTTGTCTTTACTTGCTTTCATTGTAGCTAACCGGAGCAGCAAATTTTTTTTTATCCTGCCATTGATTTCATTGATCTTGGCCTGGGATGTCCTGTCAGGGTACTATCTGCCCTTAGTATTTTATGCTCCAGCTTTAGCTATTCTTGTTTGCTTGTATGTAAAAAATAATGAGACATTTGCTGATTCGATAAAATATTCATTGCTTATATTGTCATTGGTTAGCTTGTTGATGGCGCTATTCTCAATGCCAATTTTGCTGCCTGTTATTGACGGGATTGTCAGTTCTAGATATTTTGCTGCTGAATCCCCCAAAATAACCATTTCGAGCGCGGTAATATACAATTACTATTTCGGATTGTGGCCGTTTATTATTCTTTCATTTATCTATTCTAGAGGCTACCGGCGGAAGTGGGTTTATGCTTTTATGCTCATGGCGGCTATTAATTATATCCTTGTTCTTTTTGCGGAACTAAAATTTGACGGATTTTTTTCACTTTGGGACAATATCCCCGTTCTTAAAAATATCAGATTTCAGTTTCCATTTTCCCAATTAGCAGGAATCTCAGCGTCTTTTTGTGCGGGTATTTTTATTGACTCTATCAGGGACAAAACAAAAAAAGATAATTTTCCAACACATCTGACGGTGTTGGGGTTTGTTCTTTTAATGTGTTGTATCGCTGTTACACAGCGATATCACAATATTCCAAATTTCATGATGTTAATCACCTTTATTTGCATTGTAATAAGTATTGTGAGGAAAAATGTTTATGTTGTATTTGCACTGTTTTTAAGCATAATTGCTCTTTTGGGCTACAACCTGAATGAATCTCCACTAACAAATAAGGCCTATTTTTCTAAAAACAACCAAACGTTTTCTAACTATTCAGGGCCCTATTATTGGTTGAATTTTTCAGGCCGGGACAAGTTTACACCGTATTTTGTCCAAAGCAGTTTTTCCATGGTTTTTTTGCATGAGTATAGATTGTTGTTGTCCCTGCTTTATGGTAAGGAGGTCAAGGCCCAACGTCCGCAATGGATCGAAAGTTATGACGGGATAAATTTAAACAAATATAATGAGCAAATTGCGGATCTCATGGGCATCAGGCCAGGAAAGGCCAAAGATGATTCTGCCCCTTTTAGGGTTTATGATAAGTGGCTTGTTGCTGATGAGAATAGCTCCGTTGCAATGATGCGTAATGATGATTTCTCTGTAAGCGGTCCAATTCTTCTGTCATCTTCTCCGCAATTTGTTTCAGAATCAGAGCATGATTTGGAGGCTCGAGTCAAACTGACTGGTAAGACTGCGGATACGTTGACTTTGGATGTAAGCACAAATAAAAACAGCATCGTATTAGTCCCTGAAATTTATCATCAAAATTGGTATGCGTGGGTTGATGGTGAGAAATCTCCTGTAATTAAAGCGTATGGTTCAATGCGTGCCGTTTCTGTGCCGCCAGGTAAGCATGAAATTGTTATGCGATTTGTTTATATGCCGTTTTGGTGGGGAAGTGGAATTGCTATAATCTCCTTGATTTTATCTTTTATAGTTGCATATCGGTATCGGTTTTTGGTTTGCACCCAAAGTTTAGGCATGCGTCGAGATGAAGCCGGTTGAAGAGGTGGTCCTCAAAATTCGAACAGTGTAGTAAGGTAGACAGCCATACACTGACGAAGGAAATACATTCATGAACAGCATCAAGCGCAAGCGCCATTTCTTCCCCGAGTTCAAAGCTAAGGTCGCTCTTGAGGCGATTCTGAAGTCAATAGGCTGTCAAAAACATGGCAGCAGCCTTTTCGAGTTCAAACGAGCGCAGTAAAAAGACTGATGAGTTTCAGATCAAGGACTTGCACCAAGATCGGTCAACTCACCGTGGATCGGGCTTTTTAGCCAAAGCCTTCAGTTGCTGCCGCTGAGTTATGCCGATTATCGCTCTTGTTTGGTCTTGTTAAGTTTATATTTCCCATAAGGTTATCCTTAACAATTTTTATTGCTAGGATAGTCCTAATAGTTTAATTCCTTAAATGGCCAATCTGCAGTGAAGATTTTTTTTGATTTTATTATGTCATTGGCGGCGCTGGTTGTTTTGGGCATACCCATGCTGATCGTGGCAGTGTTGGTGAGGATTAGCTCCGAGGGTCCGGTGTTGTACTGGTCCGATAGGGTTGGAAAGAATAATACTATTTTTAAAATGCCCAAATTCCGAACTATGCGCATTAACACCCCGGCGGTGGCGACTCATCTTCTTGGCGACCCAGACCGGTTTCTTACCTCCATCGGAAAGTTCCTGCGCAAGTCAAGCCTTGATGAGCTCCCCCAACTTCTTAGTATCCTGAAGGGGGATATGAGTATTGTTGGTCCACGTCCGGCCCTTTTTAATCAGGAAGATTTGATCTCCCTGCGGACTGAAAATGGGGTCCATGTTTTGCTCCCTGGGCTTACCGGTTGGGCGCAGATCAATGGCCGGGACGAACTTCCTATTCCGGTCAAGGTGGAGTTTGATGTGTACTACCTAAATCACCGCTCTTTTGCCATGGATCTCCGGATTATCTTTCTTACATTTCTGAAAGTGATTAAAAGTGATGGGGTCACGCATTGAATGGGTATCTTGAATTAGGAGTGGGTTTCATCCTTTTAGAGTCTAATTTACTGAGTTGTTGCAAGTAGCTAGCTGTTTGTTGTATAGGGAATACATTATGGATTAGTGTCTAACTCACAAGAGAGGAGTAGCACAGTGCCAAAAGTTTACGTAGGCCGGATAGTTCTCAAGCGATATATCGTGGGCTTGATACATGTCGGGGGTTGCTGTATTAGAGAATATCTTCAAATACTTGATACTAGAAAATGCCAAATTTTATAATGAAATATGGAGTTGCTAAACTTTTTTTAAGCCGCTGGGGCGCGTTTGCCCATGATTTACTGTGCATTCCCCTGGCTTTGATCCTGGCCTATTGGTTGCGCTTTAACCTGGGCGATGTACCGCCACAGTATTTGGATGGAGCGAAGGTGATGCTTTTAGTTGCCATGCCTGTGCAGGCGGCGCTTTTTTGGGTTTTTGGTTTTTATCGAGGGATTTGGCGGTTTGCCTCTATTCCCGATCTGATACGGATTATTAAGTCTGTTGTTGTTGGCACTGCACTTTGTGCTTTGGTTGTCGTGGTTTTTTTGCAGGTGAGAGTTGTACCCCGAACGGTTGTTGTCTTGTCTCCAATTTTGCTTATTTTATTATTGTCTAGTTCTCGTATTTTTTATCGATATTTGAAGGATCACCATTTCAATTTAGCCCGAAAGAATGGAAAACGGGCCTTGATCATTGGCGCCGGAAGAGCTGGTGATTCATTGGCTCGAGACTTGCTCACCTCGGAAATTTTTCAGCCGTTGGGTTTTTTGGATGATGATGTGCAGAGACTTGGTCGGGAGATCCGTGGGGTGCGGGTCTTGGGGACTTGCAGTGATCTGGAGCCGGTAATCAAACAGTTAAATATTCAAACTGTACTCATTGCTATCCCTTCGGCCCGTCGTGGTTTTGTGTCTGGCATAATTAGTGAGTGTGCCCGCTTGGATGTGAAGTGCAAGACCCTTCCCTCGCTGCTTGAGCTTACCGGGCAGCAAATTCAATCCAAACACCTACGTGATATCACGGTTGATGATCTTCTTGGGCGTGATTCGGTTAAACTCGATGACGCGGCAATTGCCGATTATCTGGAAGGTAAAACCGTTCTGGTCACCGGCGGTGGTGGTTCCATTGGCTCGGAGCTCTGTCGGCAGATTGCCAAGAGTCGGCCCAAGTGCTTGATCATTTTTGATCATAGTGAGTTTAATTTATATGCTATCGAGCTGGAGTTGCTTGGTAAATTTCCCGATCTTGCTTTGATTGCTGTGCTGGGAGATGTCAAGGTAGAGAACCGGGTGACATGGGTCTTTAAAGAATTTAAGCCGGAAGTAGTGTTTCACGCCGCTGCCTATAAGCATGTGCCGATGGTGGAGAAGAATCCGGTCGAGGGGGTATGTAATAATGTTGTTGGTACCCGGTTGGTGGCAGATGCGGCCGATCGTTTTGGAGCGAGGCGATTTGTGCTGGTGTCAACTGATAAGGCGGTTAATCCAGCAAACATAATGGGAGCCACCAAACGCATTGCCGAGGTGTATTGCCAGAATTTGGCACAGCGTTCGAAGACGAAATTTATTACCACTCGTTTTGGCAATGTCCTGGGTTCGGCTGGTTCGGTGGTCCCGCTTTTTGAACAGCAGATCAAGGTCGGCGGTCCGGTTACTGTGACCCATAAGGAAATTACCCGTTACTTTATGACTATTCCTGAATCGGTAGGTTTGATCTTGCAGGCCGGGGCGATGGGGAAAGGTGGGGAGATATTCGTCCTGGAGATGGGTGAGCCGGTTTTGATTCGGGATCTGGCAGAACAGATGATCCGTTTGTCTGGATTGCGCGTAGGAGAAGACATTCAGATCCAGTATACCGGCCTGAGGCCGGGAGAAAAACTCTATGAAGAGGTCTTTCACTCTGGCGAGGGGGTGGTTGGCACGGAGCACCCAAAGCTGCAGTTGGCTCAAGCTCGTCTTGTCGATTGGGAGTGGTTGGTATGTAAGTTGAATACCTTGGAGTCGGTGGCCCATGCGCGGGATTTGCCGCAGATCATGAGCCATCTGGAAATGATCGTGCCGGAATATACTCATGGTTTCTCATCGGTTTTAGAGAAGAATATTGCCGGGGATGAGGTGCGGTCAATAAAGAAACTTGCTTTGGTGAGCTGACTCTGGTCGTAGATAAAGTGAGCATGGGGTCCACTATAGTTGGTGTTGCGGCGCATACCCTGACCAGCGTAAGCCAAATTGGTGTTGGGTCACGGCCTTGATGGTCTAGCCTAATCTTGTTTGTGGAGATGAACCGTGTGGCGCACTGTAGTTTCTTTTCTGCTGTTTTCTATTATTGTGCTCTCCTCTCCTGCCCAGGCACGAGAGTCAACAGCTGTTCCATTGCTACTTGCCAAGGTTTATGGTTGGGAGAGCAATCAAGATCCTACCCAGTACTGGGTGAGTGAAAAGTACGATGGCGTAAGGGCGTATTGGGATGGAGAACAGTTGAAATTTCGGAGCGGTCATCCGATTGCCTCACCTGCCTGGTTTGTAACAGGTCTTCCGAAAGTGCGCCTGGATGGTGAATTGTGGATGGGGCGTGGTTCGTTTCAACGTTTAGTCGGGATTGTCAGGAAAAAGGCGCCGATTGAGGATGAGTGGCGGGAGGTGCGTTTCATGGTCTTTGAGTTGCCTGGCGCCAGTGGAACGTTTACTGCTCGAATCGCTCAGATCAAGAGAATTGTCGATCAAACTCACTTGCCATGGGTTCATGCGGTGCCACAAACTCGGGTTTCCGGGAATCAGGAGCTTAAAAAACGTCTGACTGAAGTGGTTGCGTCCGGCGGCGAGGGTCTGATGCTGCACCGGGCCGAGGCCCTTTACCACGGAGGCCGGAGTTCTGACCTCCTGAAGGTAAAGTTGTGGCTGGATGATGAGGCCAAGGTGGTTGGTCATCGACCGGGCACGGGCAAGTATCTGGGGATGATGGGGGCGATGGAGGTGGAGACGGCAGCAGGACTGCGGTTTCTGATCGGCACCGGATTTACGGATGCCGAACGCCGCGAGCCACCTGTCGTCGGAAGCGTGATTACCTATCGTTATACCGGCTTGACTAAAGGTGGCTTGCCGCGGTTTCCAGCGTTTTTACGGATCAGGCAGGAGTTGTGATTGTTTGAATGCAGTTAAAGTCTTTGTGTAGGAGCAGCTTCAGCCGCGATTTCTCCAGCGTATCGCGGCTGAAGCCGCTCCTACAGAACCTACAGAATTCCTTCTTTGTTATCTTTCCTTGATGAACTCAATCTTCGCTTCTGCCGGTTTCAACGCTGCGTTGGTCTCAATTACGATGCTCACTCGATAGTCCTTCTCCATTTCCGCCAAGTCAGCACGTTTTTTATTTAACAGGTATTGGCCCACCTCAGTTGGCAGCAGGCACTGGACTGTGGCGACATTTTTTCGCGTCACTCCGGTCTGGATCTGACGTAAAAAGGCGAGAGCTTGAGTCTCTACCGAGCGCACCAGGCCATGTCCCTGGCAGTATTCGCAGGGTTGGTAGTTGCCGGTCTGGATTGGCGCCCCCATTCGTTGCCTGGAGATCTCCATTAAACCGAACTTGGAAATCCTGGTAAAGTCTACTTTTGCCTTATCGCGCTTCATGCTGGATTTGACCTTCTTTTCCACCTCTTTGATGTTGCTCAAGGGGCGCATGTCGATAAAGTCGACTACAATTAATCCACCTAAATCCCGAAGCCTGAGTTGACGGGCCAGTTCTTCTGCTGCCTCCATGTTGGCGAGGAAAATAGTTTCTTCGAAATTTTTATCCCGACCGGTACTTCCTGAGTTGACATCGATTGCCACTAACGCCTCAGTGGGGTTGATCACGATGGAGCCGCCGGAGGGCAGCTTGACCGTGGGCCGGAAAATCTGCTCGATCTGTTCTTCGATGTTGTAGGAATTCAGCAGTGGACGCGGACCCTTGTGAAGCTTGGCGGTGGTTTTCTTGCGTTGGGTGGCAGGGAGTAGGTCCAGGAAATTGGTAACTTGTTCAAAGGCATCCTGGCTGTCTACCAGGATCTCCTCGATCTCGCTTGAAAAGTGGTCCCTCAAGAAACGGTCAATGATGGATTGTTCCTTGTACAGCAGAGCCGGGGCGGACTCAGTCTGGCCTTTGTCCTTGATTTCGCTCCAGAGATTTATTTGATAACGGACATCGTTAGTCAGGGCAGTCTTGGTAATGCCGTCACTGGCAGTGCGGATGATGTAGCCTACTCCTTCCGGGATGTTGCAGGAGGCCAACATGTCGCGTAACTTCTGCCGTTCATTTTCGTTGTCGATTTTTTTTGAGATGCCGTGCGAATCGCTGCCGGGCATGAGGACCACATAACGACCGGGGAGAGAGATGTAGGTGGTTAGACTTGCCCCCTTGCCGCCTGTTACATCTTTGACCACTTCGACTAATACTTCCTGACCTTCGTTCAGTACTTCCTTGATGCGGTGATTTTTCCAGTGGGTGTCAGGGGGGACTTCCCTGTTGTAGTACTCGGGGTGAATCTCGCTGAAAGGGAGAAAGCCGTTTTTGCCCGTGCCGATATCGACAAAGGCAGCCTGAAGGTTACTCTCGACGGAGACAATCCGGCCTTTGTAGATGTTGCCCTTGTGTTGTTCCCGAGAAACAGTCTCAACATGAAATGATTCCAGCTTGCCGTTTTCCAGCAGCGCTACGCGGCACTCCTCCGGTTCGTCAGCGTTGATCAGAAGTTTGAGAGAATGAGGTTTTCCTGATTCTTTTGTCTGATCTTCGGTCTCTTCATCAGGCTCTGGCTCAGATTCAGAGGGGCTTGGTGGCGGGGTTATTTGCGTGCTTTTCTTTTTTGCGGAACTGCGCCTTCTTTTCCGGCCCGGTTTTTTTACTGGTTCGGAGTTCGTTGGGGCGCTCTCGGCAACGGGTTCCTGTTGCGTGGCACTGACGTCTTCTGAGGCAGCAGGATCGGTTGGTGTCGTTGTTTCAGGTGGGGCGATCGGGGTGTCGGACACGCTTTTCTTTTTTGCGGAACTGCGTCTTCTTTTCCGGCCCGGTTTTTTTACTGGTTCGGAGCTTTCTGTGACGCTATCAGCGTTAGGCTCCTGTTGCGGAACAATGTCGGGCTCATGGGCGGCAGGCGCGGCTGAGGTCTCCGTTTCGGAGAGGGTGGCAGGCGTGTCTGTGATGCTTTTCTTTTTTGCGGGACTTCTTTTTCTCTTTCGGGCCGGTTTTTTTACTGGCTCGGAACTCGCTGTGGCGCTATCAGCGCTGGACTCTTGTAGCACGGCAGGGGGAGGGGAGGCAACCGTGGTGGGCTCGGCGACTTGTGGGGCTGTGCCGGAGACCTCTGAGGCCTCTTTGCTCTGGCTTGAGGCTGGCGCCTTTTTGCTTCTTGATCTGGGAGTTGAAGGGCGACGGGGTTTTTTTGCTTCGGGTTTATCCTCGGCGTTGTCAATTTGATCTGGTGTTTCGGTGCTCATGTTGTTCCTTATTTGTGATGAATTGAGATGTATTAATGTCGCCATTCTGGTCAACTGTCGTTTCGCCGGAAATAAGGGACGAAAGAAGGACTGTGGCGCTGATATCGATTGCTGTGCAGATTTGTGTCGGGCCAAAAGAGGGGGTCTGCCGGTGGGGAGAGCTTTTATTGATGGCAGTAAGGCAGGATGGTAAACGAAGCATAACAAAACAATAAATTTTTGCGATGATACCATCAGGTTAGGGGGATGTCAAGAAAGAGTCGGCTTAAAAAGAGTTTTGCCTTGACATGGATATCACCGACGCGTAAGTTTGATTGCTTGTTATTTACCTTAGGGACTCGGAAATTACCAAGTTACCTGGATCGCGCCCGGATCTGGGTCAGATTTGGTTGCGCCGATTGAACAAAACCGCAGGCGTAGCAGCGCTACGTCGAGGATTTTGTGATTGAGGCGCGACCAAAGATGGCCCAAAGCCGGGAGGCGTTATGGTAAATTGGTAATTTCCGCGTCCTTTAAGGTGGTAGGGGCTAGGTTGTGTATTGTAATCAAATATTATGGTGTGCATGGCGTTGTTCTGCGCATCGATATTATCGAATAGACAAAGGACTGAGATATGCGTAGCGATATCATAAAAAAAGGAATTGAACGGGCTCCTCATCGTTCATTATTTAAGGCCATGGGCTACACCAATGAAGAGATTAGTCGTCCGTTAATTGGCATCGCCCATGCTCATAACGAAATTATTCCTGGTCATGTTCACTTGGACAGGATACTTGAGGCGGTCAAGACCGGGGTGAGAATGGCCGGAGGTACGCCGATTGCCTTTGGCACCATCGGAGTGTGTGATGGTATCGCCATGAATCATACGGGGATGAAGTACTCTTTGGCCAGTCGTGAGATCATCGCCGATTCGGTGGAGATCATGGCTCAGGCGCATCCCTTTGATGCTCTGGTGCTGATCCCGAACTGTGATAAGGTTACCCCCGGAATGTTGATGGCTATGCTTCGGGTCAATATCCCGGCCATCATGGTTAGCGGTGGTCCGATGTTGACTGGGCGGTTTCAGGGACGTGACGTCCATTTGGTCAGTGTTTTTGAAGGGGTTGGTCGGGTCAGGGCTGCTACCATGACCGAGGATGAACTCAGTGAATTGGAGGACAAGGCGTGTCCTGGCTGTGGGTCGTGCGCCGGGATGTTTACTGCCAACTCCATGAATTGTCTGACCGAGGCATTAGGGCTTGGACTGCCGGGCAATGGCACTATTCCTGCCGTCGCCTCAGCCAGGATTCGTTTGGCCAAAGAGGCTGGCATGGCGGTAATGCGGCTTTTGGAAAATGATATCAGACCGAGAGACATCGCTACCCGCGAGGCATTTGAAAATGCGATGGCCGTTGATATGGCGCTAGGTTGTTCCACCAACACGGTGTTGCATGTCCCTGCTATTGCTAAGGAGGCCGGTGTTGACTTGCCGCTTGCCACCTTTAATGAGGTGAGCGTTCGGGTTCCCCATGTCTGCAGCCTTATTCCGGGTGGCCCTCATAGTCTCCAGCAACTTGATGAGGCAGGTGGTGTGCAGGCGGTGATGGGCGAGTTGTGTAACACCAAGACAGGTCTGCACCTCGATGTCATGACGGTGACCGGTCAAACCCTGGGCGAGAACTTAAGTAAAGTCAGGGTTCGAGATCGGGAGATAATCAAGTCGGTCAGCGCCCCTTACCATGCTGTGGGTGGAATTGCCGTACTCTACGGCAACCTGGCCCCGGATGGTGCGGTAGTCAAACAGTCGGCAGTCTGCGATGAGATGATGGTGCATTCCGGTCCTGCCCGGGTATATAATTCTGAGGATGAAGCCCAGGCGGCTATCATGGGTGGCCAGATTAAACCGGGTGATGTGGTGATTATTCGTTATTGCGGCCCCAAAGGAGGCCCAGGGATGCCGGAGATGCTCTCCCCCACCTCAGCCATTATCGGCATGGGGTTGGGTAAATCGGTGGCGTTGCTTACCGATGGCCGCTTTTCCGGGGGCACTCAAGGCGCCTGTATCGGTCATGTCTCTCCTGAGGCCGCAGTGGGTGGGCCCATCGGCCTGGTAGAAGAAGGTGACCGGATAATGATCAATATCCGCGAGCATTCTATAACCCTTGATGTCTCAGAGGAGGTGCTGGCTAATCGTCGTAAGCTGTGGCAGGCTCCTGCCCCTAAGATTACCACCGGTTACGCCGCTCGCTATGCCAGGATGGTTACTTCCGGGAGTACCGGAGCTGTGCTGTCCGAGGGCTGATGTCACCACGCTTGAAAAAAAGGGTTGTGATGGCGAGCCCCTTGGTCTTTGCCTATATCTATGGGTGTGTTGTTGCCCTTGTTCTCGGGATTTTTTCGACGGGGGTTGTTTGCGCAGCGTCCATTGCCACAACTCCCAATCCTTGGCAGGTGACAGCGGATAAGGTCTCCCGTTTTGTCGATCCACCCTGCGTCATTGCCGAAGGTAATGTCGTGCTGGTCAGGGAAGGAATATCCTCGGTCAGTCAAATTGATCGCGTATCGGCGCCGGAATCAGGTGGTGGCGGGAGACCGAAACCCTTGACCATCACCGGTGACTGGATCCGTCTTGATCCTGATGCTAATTTGATCAAGGTTCGGGGTAATTTCGTTCTTGATTCAGAGGATGAGCATGTCACTGCCGACCATGCCGATTTGGATATGGACAGGCAAACAGGTCGTTTGCAGCGGGCCACCATTTATTTCCCCAAGCGTAGTTTGTATCTCTCTGGTGAGGAGGTGGCAAAGACCGGCAATCTCACCTATCATCTGGAGGATGGCTGGATTACCAAGTGTGATCCGGAGCAAGGGAAAGTCCCACCCTGGCAAATCAATTGGAGTCGAGCTGATATCTCCCAGGAAGGGTTTGCCCACTTTCGTCACGCGACCTTCAGGGTTAAGGACACGCCGCTGGTTTACACCCCGTATTTCGCCTTTCCCACCCAGACAAGACGTAAGACAGGACTTTTGCTGCCGGAATTGTCCGGGAGCACCCGTGATGGCGCCGGGGTCTTGGCGCCACTCTTTGTTGATATCTCTCCTAGTCAGGATATGACCCTCTATGCCGGAGAGCTTTCGTCCCGCGGTCCGATAGCAGCTGTTGAGTATCGATATGTTCAGGACCAAAACTCTAAAGGAACTGTGGCCGTTAACTACCTTAATGATCATTTGACGGATAGTGCTGGCGATGATTTCAAGTCGGATGGGATCTACCGGACTGAGTCAAACCGGTATTGGGTTCGCGGTAAGGTGGATCAGGATTTTAATCATAATGTCACCGGCAAGCTTGATGTTGATCTGGTCTCGGATCAGGACTTTCTGCAGGAGTATACCGATGGTCTGATCGGTTATACTGAAGGGAATCGAATCTTTGCCAATCATTATGGTCGTGGACTTGGTGCGAAGACCACCCAGGTTCGTTCCAGTTTTGCGCAACTTAATAAGCTATGGCCGGCAATGACCTTGACTGGCGAAGTCCGGGGTGTCAATGATTCCAGCGCCACGTCATCAACCAGCCATCCATGGTCTCTGCCTAATATTGCTTTCGCCGGGAGCAGGCCTCTGTTGTCTGGGCGTTCGGCCGAAGATGGCCTGCGCTCTTTTATCTCTGAAACTGATCTGACCTGGGACACTGGGTATGTCTATTATTGGCGCGAAGATGGGGTCGGGGAACAGCGGCTTGATTTACACCCGGTCCTTAAAACGCCGATCCCAATCAACCCCTACCTCGAAACCACCGCTGGTGTGGGGATTCGGCAGACCATGTATCAGGTCGATGACAGTGGTCTGACCTCAAGCGCTTACGAGGATGGTGTCTTGAACCGGACCTTGTCGGATGTTTCTCTTGCTACGTCGACTATCTTTATGCGTGACTTTGCTATGGATGGTTCCCGTCTTCAGCGGTTGACGCATATGGTGCGGCCAGAGCTAGGCTATGCCTATCTCCCGGCTGTGGAGCAGAAAGATCTGCCCTCGGTAGACAGTGAGGACCGGATCGACGCCCAAAATTTGGTTACTTATGGGGTCAGAAATGACTTTGATGTCCTGGGGAGCGATGATACGGTCTGGAAATATGGCTATGCCAGTCTTTCTCAGGCCTATGATATTCGAGAGGCCCGTCGTGACGTGGCGCCGGCTGAGAGACGGAGATCGTTTACCAATGTGCTGCTCAACACGTGGGTCCAGCCCGTGCCGAAACTGCGGGTGCTTTATAGAACAGCCTGGGATGTCTATGAAGACACAGTAGCTTTTTATCAGACCGGGGTCAGTTACTCTAATCTGCGAGATGATAAAGTGTTAGTGGCGTATCGATATAATGGCCCGAGTGACATCAATCAGCTCAATTTTAATCTGGGAGTGAGGCTTGCTCGGACGCTTAAGGCTGAGGCCATTGTCAATCATTCCCTGGAAACTGATGAGACAATAGATTCTTCCCTTCGACTCCTCTATGAGCCGGAATGCTGGGGGATGGCGTTCCAGGCGACAACGACCCCGGATGAATCGTATCGCTTTACCCTGCTCTTCAGTCTGGAAGGAGTGGGCAACATCCTTGGTTTGAGTCAGACCATGTCGTCATCAGGAGTTGGTAGTGTTACGCCATGATTTTATTATTGCCATTTTGTGTCATAGCAGATTAATTATATTCGTAATATCATAGTACTATCGTAGGTTGGGTTAGCGAAGCGTAACCCAACAACACAAGACGGCGCCATTGCTTTTGGGTTACACCCCTCAAGGGGGTACTGAGAAAAGCGGCCAAACAACAGCCTAACCCAATCTACGAGAATTGAAGAGTTACAACGTATAAGGAGAGTCGATGCACTATGATGTCTTTAATGGAGATGCCGATGGTCTCTGCGCTCTGCACCAGTTGCGTTTGGCAGAGCCAAGGCCGGAGGCGGAACTGGTCACTGGGGTGAAGCGGGATATCTCTTTGCTTGAGCGGCTTCGTGGTAAGGCTGTTGCCGGTGACATGGTGACAGTCTTGGATATCTCCATGGACTCGAATAAATCGGCGCTGGCCGAACTGCTGCTGCAGGGGTGCCAGGTCTTGTATGTTGACCATCATTTTGCAGGTGATATTCCTGATGCCCCTGGTTTGAAAGCGAATATCGATCCTAGCCCCGAGATGTGCACCTCGTTGATCGTTAATCGTTTGCTTGGCGGTCGCTACTTGCCTTGGGCCGTGGTCGCGGCTTTTGGTGACAATCTTCATGCCGCAGCGTGTCGGTCTGCCGCACCGTTGGGTTTAGATGACGCCCAACTCGCTATGCTTCGCGAGTTGGGGGAGTTACTTAATTACAACGGGTACGGGGAGCGCATTGACGATCTGCACTTTGCGCCTCAAGATCTCTATCGTGGGATGCAGCCATATGGTAATCCCTTTGATTTTATTAATAATTCAACGGTTCTTTCTGTGTTGAAGGCGGGTTTTGAGGCAGATATGGCCGCAGCCCGTTCGCAGGTGCCGGTTCGGGAAGAGCAGCAAGGAAGAATTTTTCAGTTTCCGGCCGAGCCCTGGGGGCGGCGGGTGGCTGGGGTATTTAGCAATGAGAGGGCGCGGGAGATGCCCGGACTTGCCCATGCGCTGCTGGTGGATAATGGTAACGATACTTTCATGGTGAGCGTCCGGGCTCCTCTGAACAATAAACGTGGCGCCGATACTCTTTGTCGAGCTTTCCCTACCGGTGGAGGTCGGGCTGGAGCTGCGGGAGTTAATGCCTTGCCGCGAGTGCAAAGAGAAGATTTTGTCAGGCAGTTTTTTACTACTTTTTCAGAGCAATAGATTATGCCAGGACGACAACGATTACATAATTACCAGGGGCGGGAAGAGTATTCTTGTGGAAGTGGAGATGGGTCTCTTCTAAGGAAGTTCACATGGCTGGTGGGGATTTTTTTCTTCGGGCTTATTATGGTTGTGTTTCCCCGGACCGGCTTGGCTAAGGATAAATCTACCCCTTTGGCGGCTGATCTTGTCGAAGACGGGCAAGCAATCGATTTGTCCAGCGAGCGATACGTCGCCTTGTTCAAGGATCTTCGAGAACAGCATGGATTTTCGCAAGAGGAGTTGCTTCGTCTGTTTTACGGGGTCAGTATCCAGAAGCGGGTACTTGAGCTTATGGATCGCCAGAGTGAGGCCTTGCCATATTTTAAATACTATCCAATCTTTATTAAGAAAGAGGTGGTTGCCGAGGGACGGCGCCAGCTTGAGAAACATAAGGTGATATTGGACTCAGTTGAGAAAGAGATAGGTGTGGAACGGGAAATCGTGGTTGCTATCTGGGGGATTGAGTCTCGATATGGCAAACACAAGGGGGCCTACAACATGTTCAGGACCTTGAACACCATGTTTGACGCCTATCCCAGGAGACGAGATTTTTATCGCCAACAACTGGTCGAATACCTGCTGCTCTGTCGTGAGAATAGCGTGGATTATGTTTCCGTAACCGGCTCCTATGGCGCAGCGTTTGGTCAGACCCAGTTCATTCCCTCAAGTTTCCGGCAGTATGCCGTGGATTTTGATCATGACGGCAAGCGGGATGTGTGGGAATCGGTACCCGATATTTTAGCCAGTATAGCGAACTACCTCCACAGTTTTGGCTGGACGATGGGGGCGCCGATTACTGCTGAGTTGGGTCGTGAGTTGAAGGATCAGCGTTTGGTCGAAGCATTCAGCAAGGGGCGATCCGGGCTTCTTCCTTGGAGTGAGGTTGGTATACTGCAGCAGGTCAGCCTCCCGCAACAGCCAGGAGAGCGGAAGTTGAGTGTCGTAGGGCTTGAACTGGAGGAGGGCGACATGCGATATGTGGCAGGTTACCCGAATTTTCAGGCGATCACCAAATGGAACAACTCCAATCGTTACGCCATGGCGGTAACAGAATTGGCGGCAATGCTCAAAGAAGGTGGCGGTATGTGATACGTCTTAGTTGGCACTGCTTGTTAATTTGTCAAAGTGTTGCATAAGAAAAGGGGAGGACGCAAATGCGTCCTCCCCTTTTCTTATGCAAGTTCGCGGTTTACCGCCAACTAATACCTTCAGTGGTTATCTTTATTTTTTAATTAACTCCAAATTACCTTTGACCAGGATATCAACTACGCCTGGCTCGGCCAAGGTCGAAGTGTCACCGAAATCATGGGCTTCATGGTGTCCGGCGGCGATCTTGCGTAAGATTCGGCGCATGATTTTTCCGGAGCGGGTCTTAGGCAGGCCATCGGCGAATTGGATAAATTCTGGGGTGGCGATTGGTCCGATTTCGGCCCGGACCCAATTGGAAAGCGCTTTGCGTAACTCTGGTGTCGGCTCGATGCCGGCTTTTAAGCTGACGTAGGCGTAGATGGTCTGGCCCTTGATCTCATGGGGTGCCCCGACTACAGCGGCTTCAGCGACATCCTTGTGGGCAACCAGGGCCGATTCGATTTCGGCGGTGCCCAGGCGGTGTCCAGAGACGTTGATGACGTCATCTAAGCGGCCCATAATCCAGAAATATCCGTCTTCGTCCTTACGTGCGCCATCTTCTGGATCGTAGATGCCGGGGAAACGATCGAAGTAGGTTTTTTTGTAGCGCTCCGGATCACCGTAAACACCGCGTAACATCGAGGGCCATGGTTTCTTGATTACCAGGCGGCCACCTTCGTTAGGACCTGCTTCCTTGCCATCCTCGGTAAAGATGGCGGCATCGATGCCAGGGAGCGGACGGGTGGCTGAACCGGGTTTGAGGGGGGTGGCGTAGGGCAGGGCGGAGATCAGGATGCCGCCGGTCTCGGTCTGCCACCAGGTATCGACGATCGGCAGTTTGCTGGCGCCAATATATTCATGATACCACATCCAGGCCTCTGGGTTGATCGGTTCGCCGACCGAACCCAGGATTCGCAGTGAAGACATATCGTTCTTTTGGGTGAGTTCAACGCCAAAGCGCATGAGTGCCCGAATTGCGGTGGGTGCGGTGTAGAAGATGTTGACCTTGAATTTTTCGATGATCTGCCAGAAGCGGTTGGGGGCAGGATAGGTCGGGACACCCTCGAACATTACGCTGGTAGCGCCTAAGGCCAGCGGCCCGTAGAGGATGTATGAGTGGCCGGTTACCCAGCCGATGTCGGCGGTACACCAGTAGACATCGTTGTCTTTCATGTCGAATACCCACTGGCAGGTATGGGCAACGTAGGTCAGGTAGCCGCCGGTAGAGTGTACCACACCCTTAGGCTTGCCGGTGCTGCCGCTGGTGTAGAGGATGAACAGCGGGTCTTCGGAATCCATGCTGACCGGTTCGCACCTGTCGGTAATGTCGCTGGCATTCATTGCCTCGTGCCACCAGAGATCATGGCCTTCTTTGACGTTGATGGTGTTGCCGCCGCGTTTGACGATTACGGTGTTGGTGATAGATGGACATTCCTGTAAGGCATCATCGACATTAGTTTTGAGAGAGATTGTTTTGCCGGCCCGGATGACGGCGTCGGCGGTAATCAGAACCTTGGCCTCGCAATCCTGGATGCGGCTCTTAAGGCTGGGCGCGGAAAAGCCGGCGAAGACTACCGAGTGAATGGCGCCGATTCGAGTGCAGGCCAAGAGGGTAATGGCCAGTTCCGGGATCATCGGTAGATATACCGCCACCCGATCACCCTTCTTGACGCCGAGTTTTTTCAATACATTGGCGCAACGGCAGACGGCGGTATGCAGCATCTGATAGGTATAGACCTTGACGTCCTCTTCCGGCTCCCCCTGCCAGATGATGGCAGCCTTGTTGCGACGCCCGTTGGTCAGGTGCCGATCAAGGCAGTTGGTGGAGACGTTAAGCTTGCCGCCGACAAACCATTTGACCTCAGGTTTGTAGAGGTCAGCATCTATGACTTGGTCCCATGGCTTATCCCAGGTCAGCAGTTCGGATGCCCGGTCAGCCCAATATCCATCAGGGTCATCCATTGATCGTTTATAATGGGCTTCATATTCGGCCATGCTTTTGATGCAGGCGTCTTGCTTACCTTCCTCTGGCGGATTGAAGACCCGCTTTTCAGTTGATAGGCTCTCGATATTCTTTTCTGTACTCATAAACCCTCCTGTAATGATTGATGCATTTGTGACCAAGGTAAGTGTACTCAATTATCTTGAGATAGGTAGTTTTTCATACTTAACAATGAGGGGTCGTGAGGTCAAGCGATAAATGTAGGTAGAACTACTATTCCGGAGACTGGCCTTGTGTCACAGAGTATCAGAGGGGAATTTTGGAGGGCCTTCGGATATTTCTTTATTGCAGGGAGTGTGGTAGTTTGAACTTCGTGGAGTTGGCTCAACTGCGTGGGGGCAACGCAAAATTTGTAATCGTTCACCAGAAGCTTTGGACGTGCGGATTTCACCGGACTGTAAACGTTTTCCTGGTACCTCAGATGCACGATTTATATTGACTCGCTTCGTCGGTCAATAAAGCGGTCTGCGAAGTGTGCTGGTTGCACATGAGCAGGCGGCTGACAAAGCAGAGGGGGTGCCCGGTGAACGTTTACCAAAATTTTACACACCCTGCGAAGAGAGCGGAGCAATCGTGAATGTTCGCTACAATTGGTTACTATGAAGAAAGATTTTTGGTTTCTTGGTGTTTGCCTCGGACTTGGAATAGTGTTGTCGATTGCCGGGTGCTCTCGGCCTGTGCCCAAACAAACTGCAGGCACAGCTCCCTTACCTTTAGTATCTTCGGATCAGGTTGTATTACGTGACGATGGTGATCGCGATTCGCTTCGGCAGGCAGTAGGCGCCAGTCTCCGCTACTGGCAAAGACAGGATCCTGATCGACGAATTCAGGCCTGTGGGACGAGCTATCAGGCGCGGGATTTTATCACTTCGTTGAGTCGTTTCTTGGAGATTGTGAACTCGGAGGTTGAGGATGATTGGGAGGGTGTGGTGGCTCGGGAGTTCACCCTCTGTCAAACAGGCAGCGATCAGCAAGCCGCTGATATCCTGGTGACCGGGTATTATCAGCCTCGATTCAAGGCGAGCCGGGAGAGAGTGCCGCCCTTTATCCATCCTGTCTATCAGGTGCCGAAAGACTTGATTTCCGCTCGATCCTTTGCCGTGCAGGGTGAGGAAAAGATTGTGGGCAGAATGAATGGTGAGCGGCTTGAGTCCTACTGGACCAGGGAGGAGATTGAGACCCAAGGAAGGCTTCGGGGTAACGAATTGTGTTACCTTGCCGACCCGGTGGAAGTGTTTATCCTTCAGGTCCAAGGTTCGGGGGTGGTAGAGTATCCTAACGGTTCGGTGCAACAATTGCTCTTTGCGGGAACCAATGGCCGCCCATACCGGAGTATTGGTCGTCTGCTAGCGGATGAAGGACGTATCCCGCTTGCAGAAATTGATATGCCGCGCATCCGCCGTTATCTTGATGAACATCTTGACGAGCGTCAGCGAATTCTTCATTATAATGAACGGTATGTTTTTTTTCGGCTGACCGAATTGAAGCCAGGTCTTGGCCCGGTGGGCAGTATGGGGGCTGTGTTAACGCCGGGGCGTTCCGTGGCGCTGGATGATGCCTGCTATCCAAAGGGGGGGCTGTTTTTTTTTGCAGACCGAGCGGCTGGTAGTGATGGCTGGAGAGGCTGCTCCCTCGTGGCAGCCGATGACCCGTTATGTTCTTAGTCAGGACAGTGGGGCCGCAATCAAGGGGGGTGGGCGTCTTGATTTTTTCTGGGGCAGTGGCGACTACCCTGAGCTGGCGGCAGGTTTGATGAAGCAGCCTGGCCGCTTGTATTTGTTGATGAAAAAGGCTGAATAGAACCCAGGTTGATGGTGATCAGTTACCGGTTTACGGTTAACAAACTTACGAATACCAGTCATTGGCAACAATCACTAACCGTTAACTGACAACCGCAAACCGATAACCTAAGCAGTTATCTATCAATTTAATTTACGGAGGGAGTCAATGAGACAGGCGGAAATAGATTATTGGATTGCCACTATGCTTGCCACCCATGGCAATGTCTCTGACTTGAATATTACTGTTGGCAAACCACTGCAAGTGGAATCTAGCGGGGTCTTGTCCCCGGTCGCAGTTGTGCCCGAGGTGCAAAAGCTGACGCCATTTCAGTCTGAAGCTTTTGCCTTGAATCTTATCGATGGGAACAAACGGTTGCTTGCCGATCTGGCCCGTAGCGGCTCATGTGATCTCTCCTATTCTCTGGCGAATAAGGCCAGGTTCCGGGTTAATGTCTTTTCGCAGAAGGGGAACCTGTCAACGGTACTCCGTCTCCTGCCGACCCAGATCCCCACCATTGCCGGATTGAATCTTCCGCCGGTATTTAATAAGATGCCCAAGGAGCTTAATGGGTTTATTTTGGTCACCGGGGCTACCGGCTCAGGAAAATCAACAACCCTTGCCGCGTTGCTTCGAGAAATTAATGCCCAACGCCGGGTCCATGTGGTCACCCTGGAGGATCCGATTGAATTTGAACACCCTCATATCCAAGCTACTTTTAATCAACGGGAGTTAGGCAATGACTTTGATAGCTTTGCCAGCGGGTTGCGGGCGGCGCTCCGGCAGGCGCCCAAGGTCATCCTGGTCGGGGAAATGCGCGACCGGGAGACTATGGAGATCGGTCTGACTGCTGCTGAAACCGGCCATCTGGTGATGAGCACTCTGCATACTGTCGATGCAGGACAGACGATCAATCGGTGTCTGGGGATGTTTGATAAGGATGAGCAGGCGCAGATCCGTTATCGTTTGATCGATACCATTCGTTGGGTAGTGTCACAGCGCCTTCTTCCCAAAATTGGCGGGGGGCGGGTGGCCGCGCTGGAAGTGATGGGCAGGAATTTGCGGGTCAGCGACGCCATCTTGAATGGTGAATCCGAAGGAAAGACATTTTACGATATTATCGAGGATAATCATGCCTTGGGGATGCAGACGTTTGATCAGCATATTTTGGAGTTGTATCAGCAGGGGTTGATTACTGAAGAAATAGCCATGGGTTATTGCTCAAGAAGGAGCGCCGTCAACCGAGGGTTGGACCAGATCAAGGCGGCAAAGGGGGAAGAGACCACCGCCATCAAAGGTCTGGCCATGGATCAGGAAGAAGACCCCTTTGCGAATTTTCGATAAGGATGTCATCAAGGGATTTAGGTGGAGGAGGAATCTGTCATGATTAGCCATTGTCCCCATTGTCAGGCAAGCTTGCAGTTTAGTCCTGCCCAGCAGGAAAAAATCGATTTGGCTCTCGCCAACTTGAAGACCGGCGCTTTGCGGCTTGGGTGTCCTCATTGTAAGGCAGCGATATCGTTGAAGGCTGATGGCACTCTGTGGGAAGAGTCGGTGGAAACCTCGCCTAAAGAGGATGCCGTTGTGCCTCCTGCGTTTCCCGACATCAGTTGGCTGGCACAGAGCATCTATTCGGAGATGGAGTTTGTCGCCGATGTGCCTAAGGCTTTGGTCCTGATGAATGAAAGTGAGGGGAGAAGAGCTGTGGCCAAGACTCTGACAGATCGGGGATATCAGCTTGAGTTTCCGGAATCGGCCAATGATGCCCTGGTGCAAATGCGGTTTGGTTCTTTTCAGGCGGTGGTGCTGCATGACGAGTTTGACGGGCCATTGGCTGGATCGGTCTTTCATCGGCAGATGGCCGAGATGCCAATGGATCGGCGTCGGGGGATCATCTATGCTCTGATTGGCAAGAAATTTCATACCTTATATCGTCTTGAGGCCTTGTCTTATAGTGCTAATATAGTGGTTAATGAGGGTGAAGCGGTTCATTTTGATATTATTTTCCAGAAAGGACTTCAGGAGAAGCAGGAGTTGTTTGATCCCTATCTTGAAGCTCTCAAAGAGGCGGCAAAGAGTAAGTGATGGTGGATTGTGCCCTAGGATTATTGTATGCCCCGGCAGAAGTCCTGCTTTTGATAGGGGCGCGCCCCGGATCTCCCGGTGTATAAGAGTTTTTTCGGTATTACCAGCAATCCCTTTTCCATCGCCCCAGATCCCCATTTCCTATATATGAGCGATGGGCATCGTGAAGCCTTGGCTCATTTACGGTATGGATTGGGCGAGGGCGGGGGGTTTGTGTTGCTGACCGGTGAGGTTGGCACGGGCAAGACCACGATGTGCCGATGTATTCTGGAGCAGATCCCGGAAGGGACCAACATCGCCCTTGTCATCAATCCAAAGCTTTCCAGTCTGGAATTGTTGGCCACTATCTGTGATGAATTGGGGATTGTCTATCCTGAGTACAGTGGCCTGAAGGTGTTGATTGATCGGTTGAATGCGTATCTGCTGGCTGCTCATAGCCGGGGGCAGCGCACTGTGCTGATTATTGATGAGGCTCAGAATTTAAGCCACGATGTTTTGGAGCAGGTGAGGTTGCTTACCAATTTAGAGACAGATCAGCATCGGTTGCTGCAGATCGTGTTGCTCGGGCAGCCAGAGCTTCAAGAGATGCTGGCACAACCGGAGATGCGCCAGCTGTCACAGCGGATTGCCGCCCGTTATCATTTGGTCCCTTTAACTCAAGCGGAATGCTTCTCCTATGTCCGCCATCGGTTGTCTGTGGCGGGGATGGATCCAGGGGTATTTTCACTTGCTGCGCTCAAGGAGGTTTTTCGAGTCAGCGGCGGGACTCCAAGGATGATTAACCTGATTTGTGACCGGAGTCTTCTTGGAGCGTACACCAAGGGTGCCAGGCAAGTTGATTTGCCTACAGCTCAGGAAGCGGCTCAGCAGATTGTCGGTCCCAAAAATCAGCCTCGGCTTACGGTGATTCCAACATGGAAAATTCTGTTGGTTATGGCGGTGGTTGTGCTTGCGATCATGGCGGGATTGTATTGGTCGGTTTGATGATGCATCGGGAAAGTATCGTGGTGTTGGTGGCAAGATTTTCACTTCGGCTGGATCATCCACCAGATTTTGCAGGCAAGATGCTTCGCAGGACGTACTTGGCTGGTGGCTGAATGGGGTCTGCCGAACAGCTTGCTCTCGTCGATGGCACGGAGTACAATGCAGGCCAAGAACGAGGGTGTGATGCGTCTCTGGTTGAGCGGATTAACTGTTTGTAATTGACCAACAATCTGAAACCGGACGGAATTGTTGGTGGAGAGGTATTTTGATCAGGGTCGCAGATTTGGCTAGGATCAGCTCGCCAGTATTCCGGCAGGCAGGAAAGCGATGTCATATATTCTTGATGCGATAAAAAAAGCGGATCAGAAGAGAAAGCTGGGCGAGGTGCCCGATGTGAATACGATTCATGAAGCGCCAATGGCCGAACCACGACGGTTTGGCTGGCTCTATGGCGTGGCTGTTTTCCTCTTCCTGAATGCGGGAGGACTCGCCTGGTGGCTGTGGAGTGAAATGCCCGGGCCGGAGCCTGCTGTTCAGGTTCCAGTTCCAGGCAATTTAGCGGTGGTGACCGGTCAGCCCATGCCGACACTGTCCACTTTTCAACAGACGGACCTGCAGCCCCCGCCAGCTAATCCTGTGGCTACTGCTCCGCCAGCCCTGCCGCCACCCGAGGCTGAATCATCGTTTCAATCTCGGGCTAGTGTCCCTTCGGCGACTAATCAGACTATATCGATCAAGCAGCAGCCTGTTGATGCCCTGCCCGTGGCGAGAGCGGACAGTGGCGCTTCTCCTGCCACCTCTGCCGGGCTTGTTCCCGTTCAGGAAGAAATCGCTCTCCTGCCTCTGCCGGCTGAGGAAGTGGTTTCGAGCGAAGATGTTGCAGCAAGTGAAGAAGAACCCTTGGTGGAAACGGAAGAACCTTTATTTGCAGAGGGAGAAATTGATGTGTCGGTGGCCAGAGACCAGGTTTTGGTTCCGATTGCCACTAGCCAGGGGGCTACAGAGAGGGTGAAAAGGGCGAAGAGGGTGGAGGAAGACCCAGAGCTTGCGAAGATTCCGTTTTTGAAGCAATTGCCGGTCGAGGTGCAGAAATCTCTCCCAGTGTTGCATATATCCTTTCATTCTTATTCCATCAAGCCTTCGGCACGGTTAGTCAGTATCAGTGGCAAGATTCTTCGTCAAGGTGAGGAGTTTGACCAAGACCTGAAGCTGGATAGAATTACCGTTAAGGGAGTCGTTCTTGACTATAAGGGTAAGCTCTTCCGGTTGGATGTGTAGTGAAGGCCGTGGTCGTAATGTCTTGAGTTCGCGCGGCGTATTCTACGCCGGGTTGCCGGTGAGAGCCTTCGCCTCTTCCTCCAGGTAGTGGGCCACGGTTTCGAGTAAGTCTGGGGTGGCCTGTTGCAGGCCGTTGATGGTCAGCCAGAGGTAGGGGTCCTTGTCGTACCAGCGTTGCCTGGTTGTCTCGAGCGGGAAGTCGATCACTGAATCGTCCAGCAGGCTGGGTGAGTGTTGCGCCATAATTTTCTGGATGCCCCTGATCAGGTGGTTTCGGCGACTGGAGTTCATCTCCTTGAGGCTGTCGATATGGCGGCCCAGCGTTTCGTAGTGGTCGTACCATCGCATCGTAGTATCCCCCTTAGGTTAAATTCGCAGGTGTCCTTCAGGCTCGTTAGTGACAGCCAGAAGGTCTTATCTTCGGTTTGGTGTTTAGCCTCAATTTCAAATTTGACGGCGCATAAAATCAATAAGTTCTTGCTCCACGTCGGAGTCCACCAGTGATGTTTTGTGGTGTTTACGGTTGAAGACATTCTCCATGGAAAGACGTAGATCTTTAGCGATTATTTTGGCGGTGTTGCGCAGTGCCCGGTCGAAGCAGGAACGGATAAAACTTCCCGGGTAGAGGACAAAGGCGTAACAATGATGTTTATCTTTTGGGATCAGCGGCATAATAGATTGATAGATGGTAGCATGCCCGCGATTTATCCCTGATTTGGAGATCACAACCAGGGGGAGTTCGGGGAAATACAGTCCGGGGGCCTCCATGAAGACTCGGCTTTCTTTGGCGCTCAACAGGATCTGGAAGTGAAGGGCCAAGTCTCCTGCCGAGGTGCTGTTGAACTCAGAAAGGTTTCTGATCTCGGTGGCAAGGGTTTTGACTAGTTCCGATTGTAATGGTGGCGGCGTGGTCATGGTGGGAGGACTTTTCCAGGCCCTTGATTTTTGAAAATGACCAGGTTTCTTTCCGCTCCTGATATGGGCAAGGTGAATGTTGCGCATCGTTCAAGGACAAAAGGACTGTCGGGGAAGTGCGTCATCCACTCGTTGAGTTCTTCGTTGGCTCGGGGTCCTTTCATGCAGAAAATCAGCCCGTTGGGGGGAGAGATTCCGGTAACCATATCAAGAAAGAGGGAGATTTCTGTCAGCGCGCGACAAGTGATGGCAGGGAACTGACCATGGGTCTCTGCAAAACCAGAATCGCCAGGGATGAGTCGTTGGTCTGTCACTGAGATGCCGGTCAGTCCCAAGGTGCGGATGATGTGACGCAGGAAGCTTACCCTTTTTTGCCGAGGCTCTGCCAAGGTGATTTCGAGTTCCGGACGGGCGATCTTGAGCACAAGACCGGGGAATCCGGCGCCGGAGCCCACGTCCAACATCGGGCCTGAGTGTATTTCTGGCAAAAGGGTAAGAGAGTCTATGAAATGATTTTCAATGATCTCCTGATCCGAGGCCTTGGCTACCAGGTTTATGCTGCGGTTCCACTTGATGAGTTCGGTGAAATAGTTCCAGAGTCTGGCAAGGGACGGGGGAGGCAGTGGGTCGATGCCCAGGGCGGCAAGGCCGCCGGTGATCAGCTGGAGGGCCTGGTCTTGACTAATCATTGATGTCTAGGACTCGGATGGCGACTGATAGTGCGTGGGCGGAGAGCCCTTCAAGATTGGCCAGGGCTTGGATGTCGTCGGCGTCGGCCAGCAGGGCGGCCCTGGAGTAGGAGATCAGGCTGCTTTTTTTCAGGAAGGTTTCAACCCCCAGCGCTGAAGAAAAACGCGCCGTTCCCATGGTGGGCAGCACATGATTCGGTCCGGCCAGGTAGTCGCCTGTGGCCTCAGGGGAGTAGTTGCCCAGAAAGATGGCTCCGGCATGACGGATTCTGGTCATGGCTTGATAGGGGTCTTCCAGCATCAGTTCCAAGTGCTCTGCTGCGAAGTCGTTGGCTAAGTCAATGGCTGAACTGACCGAATCGGCGATCAGGATTACGCCGCGTTGGCGAATTGACTGCTCAGCGATTTCCTGGCGGCTCAACTGCGGCAGCAGACGGTTAAGTTCTGAAACCACGGAGTTTGCGATCCGTTCTGAGGTGGTAACCAGAATGGCCAGCGCCATGGGGTCGTGCTCCGCTTGGGCGAGCATGTCGGCGGCGATGAAAGCCGGTTGTGCTGAATCATCGGCGATGATCAGGACCTCGCTTGGTCCGGCGATCATGTCGATTCTGACCCTGCCGGAGACTTGTTTCTTGGCCTCGGTGACGAATTGATTGCCAGGTCCGACGATTACATCTACCGGGGCGATGCTCTCGGTGCCATAGGCCAGGGCCGCAATGCCCCAGGCGCTGCCGGCCTTATATACCTCGTGGATGCCGACCTTGCGGGCTGCGACCAGCAGGGCGGGATTGATTGTCCCTTCCTGGTTGGGAGGTGTGAGCATTACCATTCGCTTGACCCTGGCGATGGCGGCGGGAATTCCGTTCATGAGCACTGAGGAGACCAGTGGGGTCTTGCCGCCCTGGCCGCCAGGCACATAGAGTCCGGCAGAATCGACAGGATGGACCAGGCGACCGGTGATGGTGCCGTCTTCACGGGTGACCACCCAGGAATCCTCTTTCTCGTGTTCGTGAAAGGATCGAATGCGGGAGATAGCCTTGTCAAGAGTTGCCCGGAAGGCGGGGGTGACCTCGTTTTCTGCGGCCAGGAACTCGGCTTCGCTGACTTTGAGTTGGCTGGAGGTGAGCGTTGAGCCGTCGAATTGATGGGTGTAATCGACGAGTGCCTGGTCTCCGTGGTTACGGACAGCTGTGATGATATCTTCTACTTTCTGTCGGCAGGAGGTGCCTGCCATCTGAAAACGATCGCGGAGGTTTTGGATGGTGGCCTTGCCCTGTTCGGAAGCGGCGAGAATTGGGGTAATTGGCATGGTTTTTAGTCCTTAAGTACATGTCAGGGCAATGAAAGGAGATCCTGGATTTTTATTACTATAATATAGGCGTAACTGCTTGGTATGAGGGATTACAATGTAGCGCTCAGCGTGCGTGCGGCAGGTCTTGACTATGGTTTTGCACTCTCCTCTTGGCAGTGTATCACATTGTACCGAAAAAAGAGCGCGAAGACCATGAGATTTGCAGGTCTTGTGTGAAATCGTTAAGGTATTTTTTTAGGATGAAATCAGAACTCGGCGTGGCGAGGTGCTGAAAAATGAGAGGTGCTGTGGAAAACCTGTGCCTGTTTGATCAATTTCGTCTGGCGTCAGACGAAATTAACAGGTACATTGGTTTGTGTGGAATCTCGGTAGCTGTTTACCAGAGGCACCGAAACTACAGGTAACCCCGGAACTGTAAACGTTCAGTAACTATCCAGCGTTCTAACCGGGCGGGCCCGACCTTTATTTTCCAAGTAACATGGTACCAATTTGCACTGAAATAGCTGTCAAAATTATAAAATGAAAAATACGCTATTTCAGTCAGTTATCGTTTTCTTACTTAGAAGGTCAATCCGCAAAATGAGCAGATGCGGTGCCCGGTGAACGTTTACCAATATTTTGTGGTTAATCGATGGTGTATTTTACGGAGAAGGTATTCGTGACGCTGTCTCTAGTGTGAATATTCAACAAGGTGTGATCGATTTGAACGCTGAGCAATTCGCCCCTGCCGTCATCGTCGAGGCCCGAGCCCTTGCTAAGTCGTATGGCGCTCGACAGGCAGTCAAAGGCATCGATTTTGTTATCCACCAAGGAGAGTGCTTTGGTTTTTTGGGACCGAACGGGGCAGGGAAAACCACCACTACCCAGATGATATTGGGAGTGGTTGAGAAATCGGCCGGGGATCTGTTGGTTTTTGGACAGCGGATTCCGGATTTTTTGACTGTGATTAAAACTAAAGTTGGAGTGGTTCCACAGCATGACAATCTTGATACCGACTTGACGGTTTTTGAGAATTTATTGACTTATGCCTCTTATTATCATTTGCCTTCCCGGGTAGCCAAGGAGAGAGCAACAGAGTTGCTGCAGTTTTTCGCCCTCGATAATCGTCGACATGATGTGATTCGTCAGTTGTCTGGAGGCCAGCGTCGTCGGCTGCTCCTGGCTCGTGCCTTGATGCACCGGCCTCAGCTGTTGATTCTTGATGAGCCTACGGTCGGACTTGATCCGCAGGCCAGACACATGATCTGGCAGCGCTTGAAGAGCCTTAAAGATCAGGGGGTAACAATAATGCTTACCAGTCACTATATGGATGAAGTTGCTCGTTTGAGTGATCGGATCTTGGTTATGGATCAGGGACGGGTGGTCGCTCAAGGGGAACCTCGGCAAATGGTAAGTGATCTGGTCGGTCTGGATGTATTTGAGGTGGTCTGTTCCGGTGATGAGGATATTCAAATGTTGGAGGCTGTGGCTGCTGATTGTCATGCCCGTACTGAGCGAACTTCGGATGGCATCTACATTTATACCCGCGGGGATTGTTCTGAACTTGAAAAGGCGGTCCGACCCTGTAGTGAGTGGCGTCGTCGCCCTGCCAATCTTGAGGACCTGTTCATTCAGTTGACCGGGCGGACTCTCCATGAATCGTAATGAGTTAGTTGTGGGCCAGGGGATTGGGTTGTCGTTGAAGAACATGATTCGGGTAGTACAGCGCAATGCTAGGGTCTGGTGGAAATATAAAGTGCCAAGCTTGGTCGGCAATCTTGGGCAGCCTTTGCTCTTCTTGGTGGCCTTTGGTTTTGGCATGGGGCAGAAGATTCAAACTATTGACGGCCATTCCTATTTGCAATTCATTGCCCCGGGACTTGCCGCCTCAGCCGTGATGTACAGCGCCGCTTTTGAGGCCACCTATGGTTCTTATACTCGGCTGTCGACGCAGAGCACCTTTGAAGGGATCCTGATGACTCCGATAACTGTTGAGCAGTTGGCTTTGGGAGAGGTGCTGTGGGGGGCGCTCAAGGGACTTTTGTCAGGGGTAGTGATGCTTGCGGTCATGCCGCTTTTCGGCTTATGGCCTTCCCCGTGGATACTTGTTTTGATTCCGTTGCTGCTTGTTGCCGGAGTTATGTTTGCCGCCTTGGGTCTGATCATGACGGCGCTGGCGACTAACTACGACTTTTTTAATTATTTTATTTCGTTGATAATTACCCCCCTCTTTCTGTTCTCCGGGATTTTTTTTGCGGTCGACTCTCTTCCTGCGCCAACCCGTCAGATATTACATTTTGTACCCCTGGCCCCGGTGGTAGATCTCTCGAGGATGATGTGCTATGGGGTTTTTTATCCGGGATGGTGGATCAAAGTCGGCGCTTTGGTCTGTGGAGCGATCTTTTTTGCCTGGCTGGCTGCAGTTCTGTTGCGTCGACGACTGATACGGTAAATTCCCCAGGAGTTTTATTATTGTAGGTTTTGAATGTTCTTGACAGCGGTTTTATAGGTTGATAGCATTGTCCAATGGAAAAATGAAAGGTATGTTCTATGCTTCGTTTTCTAACCTAAATACGCAGGAGGTATCTTATGGAAACTAAAGACATCAAAAAATTGTTGGCGGGGGTTGGTATTGCCAGCTTGCTGTCAGGAGCAGGGTTAGCGGTGACTCCATCACCGGCAGTCGGAGGAAGCGGCTGAGGCGGTTCTACTTCCGGTGCCGGGAGCACTGGGTGTGGTGGATCGATGAGTGGAGCCAAGAAAATGGAAGAGAAGGCTGCCGAGGTCAAGAAGACGGCCGAGGAAGAAGCCGCGATGACTGAAGAAGAGAAGGCCGCGGCAAAGGCGAAGGAAGAACTTGAGAAAGAGTCAGGGCAAATGAAGTAGCCACTAATAATTTACTAGTTTTGCAGTGAAAAAGGCAGATTTATTCTGCCTTTTTTATTTCCATGTCTCGTTCGATGATGATCGGGGCATTTTTTTACGGGCAGCTTACGGTGTCGAGTCCTTCGGAGTATATCTCGGGAGACAGGCTTACTATGTTAGTTGGGGGCTTGTCTCTGTAGCGCACAATGATAGTTGATGGAGAGCCTTCGATGATTGCTCTTGGGGCTGGACTCGGAGGGGTGAGACCGAAAAATCTTGTCAATCGACCGTAAATCGATGATAGTAACGCACTGTGTGGGCGATGTCATCCCAACCGGGAACACCGCCTGTTTTTTTATGGGTGGAGAAAAACACAATTGAGATTCCTCTGTCAAGTCCGGGTAGACGAGATGAATCTCTGTAATAACAAAGGAAAGGAATTCTATGAGTATGCCGAACCAGCCTCAGTCGCCATGGGGTAAGAAGAAGGGGCCATCGACCCCTGAAGAGTTTATCGCCGCGTTCTTGAAAAAGATTAAGGATAGTTTTGAGGGTGGCGGTGACGATGGGGGTCAGAAACAACCCGGGGATGCAGGTCCGTCAATGGGGTTGGGAGGTGGTTTCGGAGCCGGGGCGGTCAAGGTGTTGACAGTAGTTGGGGCTTTGGTCATTCTCAATATCCTGGCTTCATCATTTTATACCATTGAGCCAGGTGAGCGTGGAGTGATTTTGCGATTGGGCAAGATCAGGAATATTTCTGATCCAGGTTTAAACTTCAAGATGCCTCTGGTCGACACCTTGATTAAGGTTGATGTGGAGACAGTAAGGAAGGAGGAGTTTGGTTTTCGCACTAAGTCACCGGGACAGAAGACGATTTATGAAAAGGACGGATTTGATCCCGAGTCGCTGATCTTGACCGGGGATAAGAATGTCATCGATGTGGAGTGGATTGTTCAATATAAGGTCCAGGATCCGATTAACTTCCTGTTCAAGGTTAAGGATACAGGGCAGGCGGTTCGTGATGTCTCCGAAAAATCGATTCGGCGGGTAGTGGGCAATCAGGATTTTGATTACTCCCTGCAAAACCGGGAGATCATCGAAATGTCCATGGCCAGGGATCTGCAGGCAACATTGGATAGCTATGAGAGCGGGATTAAGATCGTCACCGTTAAACTCCAGGATGTCAATCCTCCTGATGCGGTTAAGCCGGCCTTTAACGAGGTGAACGAGGCGGACCAGGATATGAAGCGGTTGGTGAATGAGGCGGAGGAGAATTATAACCGGGTGATCCCCAAGGCCAAGGGCAGCGCCAAGCAGATTCTGGAAGAGGCCTATGGCTATGCAACGGAAAGGGTGAATCTGGCTAAGGGTGAAGCTTCGCGGTTTCTTAATATTTTAGATGAATACAAGGTGGCAAAGGATGTCACCAAACGTCGTATGTATTTGGAAACAATGCAAAAGGTCTTGCCAGGGGTCGAGTCTATTTATGTGGTTGATAGCGAGCAGCGCTCGGTCCTGCCGTTATTGGATCTCGGCAGGTCAACTGTCCCTGCTCTGCCCAAACCAGTTGTGAACCAGTAAAGGAGATATTGATGCAAAAGATAATTCGCACCGTCATGATTGGTTTGGTTGCTGCTGCGGCACTCACGGCATGGAATAGTTTTTATATTGTTCCGGAAGGATTCCAGGCGGTAGTTACCCAGTTTGGAGCGCCGGTGGGGGAGCCGATAGTGACATCCGGCCTCCATCTAAAGACCCCCTTTGTTCAGGAGATCACTTTTTTTGATAAGAAGATTCAGATCTGGGATGGCGATCCTAACCAGATTCCGACCAAGGATAAAACCTTTGTCTATGTTGATGTGACCGCCAGGTGGCGGATATCAAATGCCCTGATTTTTTTGCAGGCGGTTAAGACAGAGACCCGTGCTCATACCTTGTTGGACGATATTGTTGATTCCACCGTGCGGGATATGGTCAATAAAAATAATCTCGTGGAAATGATCCGCAGTTCTGATTGGGTAATGGGGGAGGGCTCCAAAGCGCGAGGCGATGATGAGCCAATTGTTATGGGCAGGGATAAGCTGACTGAGTTGATTCATAAAACTGCCTCGGCAGCGACTGTTAAGTATGGGATTGAACTGGTCGATGTCATGTTCAAGCGGGTAAATTATATCGACACGGTTCAGAACAAGGTGTTTGAACGGATGATCTCTGAGCGGAAACGGATTGCGGCGGAAAAACGATCTCAGGGTGAAGGTCAGAAAGCAGAGATCCTGGGTAAGGTGGAAAGGGAGTTGAAGAGTGTTACCTCCTCTGCCCGTCAAGAGGCAGAGCAGATCAAAGGAAAGGCCGATGCTGAAGCATCCCGGATTTACTCCGATGCCTATAATAAGGATCCTGAGTTTTACGCTTTTTTTAAAACGCTGGAGAGTTATGAGCAGACTGTCGGTATCAATACCAAGTTGGTGATTCCTGCCGGATCGGAATATTTTCGTTTTATGAATGTATTGCAGTAAATGACGGGGCGCATTCTCGCAAGGAGGCGCCCTTTCTGTGTTGATCCAGACTTCTTCCCCTCCCCTGTTGCGTTTCCCTGAAATTGATGCGTTGGTCTGGGCATCAGAGGGGATGCATCCCTTGTCATCCACACGTCTTTCTGCTCGGAGCCTTCTTTGTTGACCAATGAATCGGGGCAATATATAAATCGCGTACTGTCTACTGATGAGCCCTGCAATCGCTTGCCAATTTTGTCTTCCATTCTGTCGAAGCGTCACAGGTGAGTTATAAGGTGCAACCGCCTGGAAAATAAGAATGGTTAAAAAACTGATCAGATATGTCGTGACATTTGGGTTGCTTGGGTTCTTGCTCTCGAAGCTTGATTTCGCTGCGCTCATGCAGGCTACAGCGGAGTTGAATTTTGCAGCCTATATGGTTTCAGCGGTTATTTGGTTTTTTGCGCTGGCAATCAGAGCGAAAAGATGGCAGCTTTTTTTGCCGGAGTTTGAATTTTGTGACCTCTATCGTCTTACCTTGGTGAGTGTTTATTATTCATCCGTATTTGCCGGTCCAATAGCAGGAGATGGGGTGAAAACCTACCGGCTTATTCAACGCAACCGGGAGCAGTCACAAGTGATTGCCGCCTCGGTTGCTTTAGAAAATTTGGCATATTATACTGCGGCGCCCCTTTCTGGGTTGATAGGGTTATTTTTTGTGGATCCGCCCTACACGAGCGAGACAGCGG
>VMSU01000044.1 GCA_013792005.1 Desulfobulbaceae bacterium | reverse complement strand
ACGAGCTGATTGCGGTGCAGACCCCTGTGCTCATTTTGGCCCGCATGGCGGGCTCTCCGGCATATTGGGCGGCTCTATCCAGCAGGCCGGGGATCTCGTTGTTAATCAGCCCGGTCATGATGGCTGTGAACTCATCGGGGAGCAGGTCGCTTAGGGTGTTGTCCTGTTCGATTATTGCTGTCAGTCGTTGATCCAGGTAGCGTTCAAGCCACTCTTCGGCCTGGGGGCTGGCCAGGATTTTTTTGGCTGTGTTGTTGATAGAGGCCAAGAGGTGATCGCGTTGTTTGGTCGGCAGCCAACTTTCCAGGGGCCGGGCCAGAAAATCTGCGATGTGGGAGCTGATCGTGGCGCCTAGCCCGGCGCTGAACTCCGGACTGTCGAGATAGCTGTGGATGATCTTGACAGTTCTCCAGCGTAGGATGTTGACCCCGGCTTCAAAGGAGGTCCGGAAGCGTTTAGGGATCACGGAGGGCAAAGGTCCTAGGTCCCGGTGTAGGATATCGTTAACCCTGGAGTTGATCATGCTCTCTAATTCGCGTTTGAACGCGGCTTCGCTCAAGGCCTTGCTGATATCGGCGCTGGTCAGCAGCTGGGAGCCCACCATTTTGCCGATGTTGACGGCTAGATCGTGACGTTTGCTGGGAATGATTCCTGGGGTCATCGGCAATCGAATGCCGAATATCTTCCACGGTTTTAAGGGACGGAAGAGCATGCGGATGGCAATATAATTGGTGGTCCAGCCGATGAAGGCCCCGAGCAGGGGTGGAGCGAGAACGGAGATGAGGTTCATGTTGATGGGGTGATTAGTTTGAAGCAAAAGGCGAGGTTGCGCTTGCCCCTAACGGGCAAGGATCCGGCCCAGGGTTTGGTCTACGGCTAAGGCTTGTTCCATCTGGGCCTGAAGGAACTCTTCTGAAAGGTAGTTGCGGCTGGCCTCCATGGTTGCACAGAGTTCTTTGATGTCACCATTCTTGGCTAGGGTCATCACCTGGTGCAGGTTGCCGTAGAAGGTGTCGACAATAGTGTTGCCTGCACCTTTGGCCGCCATGATCTCGGCGTAGGTTTGGGGATTTTGGGCGTGGACTCTGGCCATGGCTAAAATCCCGTACAGTGAGGTCAGGGTGGAGTGACTGGCAATATCGAGTGGGGTAATGCCCTGGTCGCGGAGGGTCATGGCAATGGCCAGGGAAATGGCGGTGGGTAGTTTCTGACTTACTCCCATCAGCAGATCATGTTTGGCTGGGGTGTCCTGGAAAATTTCTGCCCCGTGTTTGTAGAGAAAGGCCTCGAATTCGCTGCAGAGAGGTCCGCTGCGGTTAGTGCGGACCACGGCCGCATTTTTGTCCTTCATGGTGGCGGCTTTTGGGCCCCAGAGGTTATGAACCAGCATCAGCTCGACTTCAGGAGCTGTGGCGGACAGGGCGCAGTTGATTGTGTCTTCAGCCTCGCCTGCCAGTAGAATCAAGGCTTGTCCTTCTTTAAGGAGGGGGCCGTACTCTCGGATGGTGGGGTTGGTTGCACTGATTGGTACGCAGACAACGACGACATCGACCATGGTGATCATGGCTTCGGGGCGAAGAGGGGTGGAGCGGCCAGAAATAAATGTTTGGTAGCCTTCATTTGCCAGCCGGTCCATGAACCATTTGCCCATGGCCCCGGTGCCGATGCAGCCGAAGCTCTTGATGTGGCGAGCCCGCATCTCGACGCGGGGAAAACTGCCGAGAATCTTAATTGGGCGCGGCTCTTGGATAACATGTTTTTCAAGGCGTTCAAGGGCTTGGGCGATGGCAGGGTCGTCAATGTGCCCCTCCGCTTCGATGTAGACCCGGAGTTTCTGGGTTTGGACATCATTTTCAGATCGTAGGTCAATAAGATTGATCCCGCGTTGTGAAAATTCGCCCAGGATATCGTACAGCAGGCCGACTCGATCTCGCAGGGGTTGGGTTATCAGAGCGGTGGAGTCATGGCCGGTGGCTACAGTCATGACTGGACCGATAACTGCAAAACGGGTCCGGTTATGGGAGGTGACCTCCCGTTGCCGCAGCGCTAGCCCGTTTTCACGAATCAGGCTTTCTGTCTCAATGATCCCATGGTTGGCAAGGCCCAGGCGTTTGATCTCGTGGATATGGGTTTCTAAGTCGTTGACCACCATGATGCTGGCAGTGGGAAACTGGCTGGAAATAAATTCCTCGCACTGTTTGATTACAGCAGCGCTACCCGCCAACACGGAGATCTCTGTGTCTTGTTCAAGGGAGCCGAGCGATAGTTGGATGGAGAGGACCACGTTGTCGATCCAGTAGCCCCGGCGCAGGTCTTCCAGGATCCGGACATCTTTTATCTGACCCTCCCTGGTATTGTAGATGGGGATAATGGCAAAGTCTGAGCGGCCCTCGGTGAAGGAGCGGAGGGCTTCGTTGACGGTGGGGAACAGGTTGATCTCTGCTTGGGGGAGGTAGCGCAGGGCAGCCTGCCATGACTGGGAGCCTTGGGGGCCTATAGTTGCAATGTGAGCCATAGAATATTGGGTTTGGGTGTGGTCCTGGATTTTGTAGAGCTGTCCTGTAGTGGGGGATTACCCCTATTCTGTCAGCACAGGTAGGGTGAAGGTGAAACGGCAGCCCTGCCCAGGCTGGGAATGGCATTCAATGGCGCCATTGTGGTCGGCGATAATACCATAAACAATGGATAAACCCAAGCCTGTTCCTTTGCCGGTTGGTTTGGTGGTGAAAAAAGGCTCGAATATCTTGGTGAGTATCTCATTGTTGATGCCACTGCCATTGTCGATGAGGGAGGTTTCCACCATGCCGTTATTAAAACGGAAGTTGATGGTGATCGTTGGGTCATCGCTGTCGGTGAGCGCGTCGATGGCGTTTTGGAGCAGGTTGTTGAAGACCTGTTCCAGTTGGTTGATGTTGCCATAAACCAAGGGGAGATCCTTGTGAGTGTTGATCGAGAGTTGAATGTTTCTGAGGCGGAGGTTTTCGCTGTAAAGGACCAGGGTCCCTTCGAGGATTCTGGGAAGGGAAACAGCATCACTGTCCCCGCTGTCTGCGCGACCAAAGGTGCGGAGGTGGTTGATGATATTGGTGATGCGGCGGATCTGCCTGATCGACTCATCAATGTCACAACGCAGTTCTTTGAGATCCAGGCATTTGTTGTCGATGTCCTTGGCTGTAGATTGAAGGATGATCTGGATATATGTCAGGGGCTGGTTGATTTCGTGAGCAATGCCGGTGGCGATTTCGCCTAGCGAGGCCAGTTTTGCTTGTGACAGCATCTTGATTTCAGCATCGCGGCGTTGAGACTCCAGTTCGTGTTGGAGCTTGAGGTCGGCCTCCAACTGGAGGTTGGCTGCAGTCAACTGCCGATTTTTTTGGTCCAGCAGGGTCAGGAGGTGCTTATTCTCCTGGGTGATTCTGGATTTGTCAACAGCCGAACGGAGGATGAGGTGTAGTTCGTCAAATTTCCAGGGTTTCTGGACGTATTGATGGATATGTCCCAGATTGATGGCCTCAGTGATGTCGTGGACATCGCTGTAGGCTGTCAGCAGAATACGGATCGGGTCGGGATTGATCCGATATGCCTCGCTCAAAAATTTGACCCCGCTCATTTCCGGCATCCGCTGGTCGGTGATGACCACGGCAAGATCGCTCCTGTCTGCGAAGATGGGGAGTGCTTCGCGACCGTTTAACGCGGTCAGAATTTGGAAGTCGTTCTGAAAGAAGAGGACGAAGTTGGATAGATTAATTTCCTCATCGTCAACGTAGAGAATAACTGGTTTTGTCATTGATTCCTGTTTGTTTTTCGGTGTCTCCCTCTTGCCGGGAGCAGGGCCATGCAGGGATTTCTGCGGCAAGTTGGGCATCGTCTCAGGGGGGTTCTCTTGAGGGGGAGAATGAAGGGTTTGACAGTCTCTCAAAAAGCCACGCAACGCCGTAGATCGGACTTTTTGTGATGCCATCAGATTTGAATTACAAAATATCGCTCGGCCAGACCAGGGAGCTTGAGATCCAGCCGCTGGTGCCGTCCTCGTGTTTAACTTTCAGCCAAGGGCCTTTTTTCTCGATCGGAGTGAAGACCACCCCATACTTGACTGTGGCCACGACCTTTGCGTCCGTGTTTGGTTCGCTCCGCATATTGACGCTGTTTGCCTTGACGATGACTCGCTTATCCTTACTGATCAGGTTGATGAAGATCCAGCCCTGGTCGCCGTCGAAATCCTTGATTTGGGCCCAGTCTTTTTGGCGTTTGATGACTTGCAGAGGGAAGTCCTTGTATACTTCCCAGAGGAGGTCGTTCTTGGTGTCAGGGCCTGAACGGATGTTGGCGCCATCCTTGTTGACACTGACATATTCGGCTGCATGGCCAGGTGCGGCAAGAAAGAGGGTGAGTAAACAAAGTGAAAGCCATAGGGGTGGGGGCGAGAATTTTTGAAACATTTGGACTCCTAATTGGTGTAGCGGTTTATGTCGGGGTGATGATGTAAGAAAACGGCAGGTACCTTTACCCTCTTCACTCTCTATAAGATTTTGGGGTGGAATTTTCAACCAAAAAGCGGGCTACGGCATGGTCTTGCGGATTTGAATGGGGCCGTACCACGCCTGAGCGGTTTCTCCAGTGTCGTCGGTATCGGTCATGATGGCGATGGCCCCGACTTTAGGGGGCGGTTCTCCAAAGGCTTTGATGAAGTCATCCCTGATGTTGCGTTTCTCGGAGATCCAGCGGCCTTTTTTCTCAGGCCCGCTTTCGACAACGATCATCATGGCATTTGAGGTATAGGCATTGGCGATGAAAGTTCCGACGGGCAAGCGGGTATCCCAAATATAATTCAGCGCTTTTGTTCGCCAGAAAAAAGCGCTGGGAAAAACGACATAGATCCGGGCGGGATAGTCATCACCGGATTTTTTGGTGGCGTCACCCGTGGTCAGAACATTGTCGATCTGCCATTGCCAAGTAAGGAGCGGGGATGTCTCAGGATCGTAACTGATCTCATAGAACAGTCCGGAGGCGGATGCTGAACTGGTCGCCGAGATGCAGGGCAGCCCATCCTTCAGGCTTGCCTGATAATGGGTCTGGCCTTTGAACTTTTTTTCTTTCCACTTTGGCGAGATGCCGGAGTGGTAGTCATCAAGGGTAATTACTGTCTCTGGTGTTGCTGCAGATAGCGTAGGGAGAGGGAGTAGGAGGATGATTATGAGGGTGATGGAATATTTCATGGGGATAATTCTATTGATAGAGGCCCTGTTCCGGTAAGGTACACGAGAAATTCCTTATTGCCTTTGGGACCGAGGATCGGAGAATCCGTTACGCCGTGGTCGGTGAGGCCTAGTCCGTGGCAGAAGGTCAGGATGTTGTCGATCACCTGTTGGTGGAGCGCTGGCTCGGACACGACACCGCTCACGGTTGCTCCGCGATCCACTTCGAACTGCGGTTTGATCAGGGCCAGGATAGCGATGGGGTGTTGCTTGAACAGGGGCAGCAGGGGGGGGAGTAGCAGTTTGAGTGAGATGAAGGCGGCATCGATTACGGCCAGGTTGATGGGGTCTGGAAACATGGCTGGAGTAAGATGGCGGGCGTTGGTCCGTTCCATGACAATGACCCGGCTGTCTTGACGCAGGCTCCAGGCGAGCTGGCCGTACCCGACATCAATGGCATAGACCTTTGTTGCGCCGTGTTGTAACAGGCAGTCAGTAAACCCGCCGGTGGAGGCGCCGATGTCGGCGCAGATAAGTCCGTTGGGGTCGATCTGGAAGGTGTCGAGCGCTTTGTCAAGCTTCATGCCGCCGCGGCTCACAAATGGGCAGGCGCTCTCCTTGAGTGTAATCTCAGTCCCTTCGTTCAGCAGCAGCCCTGGCTTGTCGGCCCGATGTCCAGCAACTGTAACTTGACCTGCCAGGATCAGCGCTAGGGCCTTTTCGGTGGTGGGAGCCAGTCCTGCGTTGACCAGGAGGCTGTCAAGACGGTGTTTCATTGCGGGGAGGTAGGTTTTTTGTATAATCGATCCGATTTTGCTTCGGTTTCTTCGGTTTGACAGAGTGCGTCACACGCCTTCAGGGGTAGTGGTTCCATAGGGGGGATTAAGGAGGTGATGAGACACGCTGAAACTGTCCACTTACTGTCCATCTGCCTTACGCAGGATGGCGCAGAGTTCATCGGCCATCTGGTTGATCTCTCCGTGATCCTGGCCTTCAAGCATAACCCTGACCAGGGGTTCTGTGCCGGATAAGCGGACCAGGATGCGGCCGTCATTACCAAGTTTTTGCTCCATCTGACGGCACGCCTTCTGGAAATCCAGCAGGTTGTCCAGGTCCAGGCGTTTGGTGGTCCGCACATTTTTCAGTACTTGGGGGAGTGCCTCCATGATCGTAGCGAGTTGTGAGACCGGTTTGTCGTGTTTGATCATGATCGACAATAGCTGAAGGGCTGCCAGTGTGCCGTCGCCGGAGGTGGAGTGATCGAGGAAGATGAGGTGGCCGGACTGTTCGCCGCCGAAGCTGTAACGGTTGGCTCGCATCTCTTCCACCACATAGCGGTCTCCGACCTTGGTGCGGACGAGATGGCCGCCCATTCGCTCCATGGCGATCTCCAGACCTAGATTACTCATTACCGTGGCTACCAAGGTCTTTTTGCGTAGTTTCTTGCGGGCCATGAGGTCGGCGGCGCAGATGGCCATGATATGGTCACCGTCGATGATTGACCCTTTTTCATCGACAACGATCAGGCGATCACCGTCGCCATCAAGTGCGATGCCGATATCCGCTCCCACTTCCTTGACCTTGGCGGCGATGAGTTCGGGGTGAAGCGCCCCGCATTGGTGGTTGATGTTTTTGCCGTCCGGTTTTATGCCAATAGCGGTGACTTTGGCCCCAAGTTCCTCAAAGACATGGGGGGCGACGCCGTAGGTGGCTCCATGGGCACAGTCGAGAACGATGTGGAAGTTGTCCAGGGTGTATTTGGGGGGGAAGGTGTTCTTGAGAAAGACGATGTATCGGCCCTTGGCGTCGTCGATTCGGGTGGCCTTACCGATCTCTTCGGCTACCGGTCTGAGGGCTGCCATCTTCTGAGAGAAGATCAGGTCCTCAATGTCTGCCTCCATCTCGTCGGGGAGCTTGAAGCCGTCCCGGGAGAAGATCTTGATGCCGTTATCCTGAAACGGGTTATGGGAGGCGGAGATGACCACCCCGGCGTCGGCTCGCATTGAATGGGTAATAAAGGCGATGGCGGGGGTCGGCAGCGGTCCGACCAAGAGGACATCAACCCCCATGGAGCAGATGCCGGCGGCCAGTGCGTTTTCAATCATGTATCCGGAGATCCTGGTGTCCTTGCCAATAACGATCCGGTGTCCATGTTTGTTGTCTTTGACCAGAAAGGCGATACCGCGACCGATCTGCATGGCGATTTCACTGGTCATTGGATATATATTGGCCGTGCCTCGCACGCCATCAGTGCCAAAAAGACGTCTCATAGTTTCTCCAAGCTGAAATGAAATAATTATTACTTGCTGTTACTGAATCATAACTCCCACGGATTCCGGGGAGATTTTCTGGATGGTCACTTCGGGCGGGCCGTTGATGACGGGTTTGATGTCATGGTTTCCTGCGGGCAGGTCCTGGAGATTGACTGTCGCTGAAAAAAGATCGCCGAGGGTTTTGCTCTGTTTTTTGGCCATGACCATGGGGATGAGGACCCTGATGTTTAAGCGGCTGGGCACAAGTTTAGCGGTAAGGTTTGGAGTGAGGCCAGTGGGTGAGATTTCGATTCTGGCAAGATCTTTTTCGATTAATTTGTCATTAATTTCAATATGGGCGGAGACAGCTGATGCGCCAATCAGCTCCGCCACCTCCGGCTTGAGGTCGAGAGAGATCTGTTTGCTGGTTGAGGCGGTAATATCGCTCAGGTCGATAGGATTGGTTTGGATAATGGTTTCATCGCCAAGGATGTCCTGAGGTCCGGTAACGTCCAGGGTTTCCGGTTGGATGGTGATAGCTTTTAGTTCGTACTCCTCGGGTAGTTTCCCGTGGGAGATTGGTTTGATCGCCAGGGTCTTTTTGATCAGGCGGTCAAGGCTTAAGGTGATATGGGTGGGGGTGATTCGCAGCACAGTCACGCCCCGGGGTACGGAAATGGAGTCAGGTTCGTTGGCGATAACCATGTTGCCGGGCGTGGCCTTGGAGAGATCAATTGAGCGGGTTATGCCTGGGGAGATCTTGCGGATCAGTCCTCTTGGCCCGCTGACGGTGATGTCGAGTGAGGTCTTGTACTGATTGGATATGATCAGGTCGCGGGGGAGATTGACGATCTCAACAGGGATTTGGACGTTTATGTCCACCCGGTCTTCGCTGGAGACGAAATACCAGAGGAAGAGGGCAAAAAGCAGCGAAAGCAGCTTGATGAACCAATCCTTGGGCCAGGAGAGTTTGGGGGGAGTGTAAGGGATCATTGCAAGTTAAGCCAGCTCTTCCATGCCTTAGCAGGGTGTTCCTTGGGGGCCAGGATGGCCCGCAGGCGGTTTCGCAAGGCGGTTTCGTCAAGGTTTGTGGTAATGGCTCCGTGTTGAACCAGAGAGATCTGGCGGGTCTCTTCAGAGATGACGACGATGACGGCGTCGGTCTCTTCCGAGAGGCCTATGGCAGCCCGATGTCTGGTTCCGAGGTGTTTGGAGATGTATGGATTTTTAGTGAGCGGCAGGACGCAACGTGCTGTTTGAATGCGGCTGCCGCTGACCACGACACCACCATCGTGGAGCGGGGAACTGGGGTGAAAGATACTGATAAGCAGGGCGCTGCTTAAATGGGCGTCAATGGACTGGCCGGAATCCAGGTAGTCCTTGAGGCCTGTTTCTCGTTCCAAGATAATGAGCCCGCCAATTTTTTTCTGTGAAAGGGTGCGGGCTGCGATCACGATTTCGTTGAGATCAAACTCCCGGTCTTCCATGGGTTTAGTGAATGGTGAGGCTTGACCGACCTGGACCAGAGCTTTGCGGATGTCGCGTTGGAAGACGATAATAATGATCAGGAAGATGGAGCTGAGCAGGGTACCCAGGAGCCAGTACAGGGTCATCAATTCAAGTTCCTTGGCCCCGAAGTAGACTATAGTCAGGACGCCGATTCCGGCCAGCATCTGTACGGCGCGGGTCCCCCTGATCATCAGGATGACCCGATAGATGATGAAGGCGACGATCAGGATGTCGGCCAAGTCCTGCCATCGAAGTGAACGGAGTATTTCTACCATCTGTCCATTAAAACTAAAATATCATTGAAACTCAAGGGAGTTGTGGAAATAAGTGAAGAAAAAAAGTAACTATCCAGCTCCTACCGAAATAGGAGTGACTAATCGTAACTGTAACTGTTCAGCAGCGCCGCAGATTGCGGTAAGCGGACCGGCGATGCGTAGCCAGTCTACGTGAGCCGGGCCGATCGCCGCAAGATGTGGTGCTGCTGGATAGTTACGAAAAAAAGTTAGCAGCTTTAGGGTAGGGTGGTGGTCTCCCGGAAGTAAAAGAGGTGTGTGTAAGGTTCGGTCTTACGAAAACTTTGGTCAAGGCCAGCTCTTCTCTTGACAGCAGAAATGATATCGTTTAGTTTTACGGACTTTATTGATTTATGTCGTTCGTTTTGGGCGAACGGCAACTATAATTACGATCAGAGTGTCAGAAGGAGAAAACGGTCTTGGCTAATCACAAATCAGCAATGAAGAGGACGCGGCAGAGTCTGGTCCGCAATATGCGTAATCGCTCTAATAAGAGCAAGATGAAGACAGCGATCAAGGCAGTGTTTGCCGCCATTGATGAGCAGTCTGTCGAAAAGGCTCAGGAGGCTCTGCGTGCCGCGATCCCTGTAATTGACCATGTTGCGGTCAAGGGTGCTATGCACAAAAAGACAGCTTCCAGAAAGGTGTCCAGGCTGACCAAGCGGGTCAACGCCTTTGCCTCCGAAGCGCAGGCTCAGGCCTGATTGCATTGAGCTGACGAACACATACTATGCTCTGTCTTCCAAAAGTGATGTTGGTGGGTGAGTAAAGGAAGCGGTGTGTTTCGGTGTCTGCTTCGAATATAGATTCAGGGGCTGACAAGGGATGTGCAAAGCGCTTATTTCTGGGCAGATGTTGGCACGTTGTGGTGAGAACGAATACACGAGTTGATGCCGGTAGGGCCTTACATCCATTAAGGACGTATCCAGTTTTTCTGGGGTAGTAGGGATTAAAAGCCATGGGCCGAATGACGGTGCCATGGCTTTTTTTTTATGTGTGCGTGGAGAAGCGATGATGAAACCTGAATTGTCCGAATTTCGGAAACTGGCGGCCCAAAAAGGTTTGGTGCCAGTATGTCGTGAAATTGTGGCGGATCTTGACACTCCCCTGACAGCCTTTGCCAAGGTTGCTTTGGGTCGGTCGCATGCCTTTCTGTTGGAGAGTTTACAGGGGGGCGAGAAGTGGGGGCGGTTTTCGTTTATCGGCTTTGAGCCGCTGGCCACTTTTGTCAGTCGTGGGGACCAGGTCGAAATCAGACGGGCCGCGGGAACGGAATCCTTTGTCGCAGATCCAATCGAAGCGCTGAAGACTCTTGTTGCTTCATTCGATCCGTGTGATACCGGCTATCTTCCGCGCTTCTTTGGTGGGGCGGTCGGTTTTATGGGGTATGACATGGTGCGCTTCATGGAGCGTTTGCCCGTCATTAATCCGCCGCTGGACGACTTCCCGGACTCATCATTTATGGTCCCCAAGACGGTTTTAATCTGTGACTCGATTAAACAGACGATCTCTGTTGTCAATTGTGTGATAACTGTTGGCGAGAAGGATCTTGACGCCCTTTATCGTCAAGCAGAGGCCGAGATTGATGCCATCGTGGCTCAACTGCGCGGCCCCTTGCCTGCTGGTTTGGTAAGAGAGCAGGCGAGTGTGTTGGCCCCTCACGACTTTGCCCCCAACATGAGCAAGGATGAGTTTAAGGCTATGGTGGCCAAGGCCAAAGAGTATATTATGGCCGGAGACATTATCCAGGTTGTCTTGTCTCAGCGTTTTCATAGTAAGACGGCGCTCAATCCCTTTGCGTTATACCGGGCGTTGCGCCACATTAACCCGAGCCCGTACCTTTTCTTTCTTAAGCTTGACGATATCGTTCAGATCGGTTCATCGCCTGAAATTCTGGTGCGACTGGAGGGGGATGATGTCGAGGTCAGGCCTATTGCCGGGACTCGTAAACGAGGGCGGAACGAGGATGAAGATCTGGCCTTGGAACGTGAGCTGTTGGCGGACCCTAAGGAAATGGCCGAGCACTTGATGTTGGTGGATCTTGGTCGTAATGATATCGGCAGGGTCTGTCGTTATGGTACGGTGGAGACCCGTGACCTTTTGATTGTTGAGCGGTATAGTCATGTCATGCACATTGTCTCAGGAGTGCATGGGAAGCTGGAGTCAGGAAAGGACCAGTTCGATGTCCTCCGTGCCTGTTTCCCTGCCGGGACGGTCAGCGGGGCGCCTAAGATCCGGGCCATGGAGATCATTGAGGAACTGGAGCCGGAACGGCGTGGTCCTTATGCCGGTGCGGTAGGTTATTTCGGGTTTTCCGGCAATATGGACATCTGTATCACGATCCGCACTATTGTCATGCACGGCGACGATCTGTGGGTTCAGTCCGGAGCTGGGATCGTGGCTGACTCGGATCCGGAAACAGAATTCGAAGAGACCATCAATAAAGCCATGGCCCTAAGGCGGGCGGTTGAACTGGCGGAAAGGGGGCTGTGATGATCGTCATTATCGATAATTACGATTCATTTACCTATAATATTGTTCAAACTATCGGTGGTTTTGGTGGGATTGAACTTAAGGTTTTTCGCAATGATCAGGTTGATATTCAGACTCTTGAGGCCCTTTGTCCGGATCGACTGTTGATCTCACCTGGTCCCTGCGCCCCCGAGCAGGCGGGAATTTCCATTGCCGCCATCCTCCATTTCAGTGGCAGGGTTCCGGTTCTTGGGGTGTGTCTTGGGCATCAGTCTATTGGCCAGGCCTTTGGTGGGACAGTGGTGCGAGCAGGGAGGGTTATGCATGGCAAGACCAGTCCGGTCACCCATGACGGCAAGGGGGTGTTTACGGGACTGCCTTCTCCTTTTGACGCCATGCGTTATCACTCTTTGGTTGTAGCAGAGGACGATCTGCCGACGTGTTTGCAGGTGACGGCCCGTACCGACCAAGGAGAGTTGATGGGACTGCGTCATAGGGAGTTTGCCGTTGAAGGGGTGCAGTTTCACCCTGAGTCGATTATGACCCCTGATGGCGTCCAGCTGCTGCGCAATTTTGTGGCCCCGGACTATCCATCGTTGTTGCGATAATGAATGAGGAATTAATAGCGTACTACTCAGGTTATCGGTTTGCGGTTGTCAGTTGACGATTAGCGCCTCTGTAACTGGCTGATCACTCATGGATATTATGATTATACGATGATTTTGTGATATCTATGAGTTGATAATCTCGCAAAAAAATCACGGGATGTCTAAGCAAAATGGCCGATATACAAGGCGCAGGGTGTTTTTGTGAATGAGGCCACACATATGGTGTGCCGAATGAGCAAAAATATGCTGCAACGCAGTAGATCGGACTTTTTGCGACGCCATCATGAGTTTGTTAACCGTACACTGGTAACTGATCACCTTCAACTTGGGTAGTTCATTAAATTCTGTAAGGAGAGCCGAGCGATGATTCGAGAGGCGATCAATAAGGTAGTGAGCCGTCAAGACCTGAACGAAGTGGAGATGGTTCAGGTGATGGAAGAGATCATGGGCGGTCGGGCGACAGATGCTCAGATCGGGGCTTTTATTACCGCCCTGCGGATGAAGGGGGAGACCGTGGCCGAAATCACCGGTGCGGCCAGGGTGATGCGTCAGAAGGCTACCCTGGTTGATGCCGCAGATGCGGGCGCGCTACTTGTGGATATCGTCGGTACCGGCGGAGATGCATCGGGTACTTTCAATGTCTCTACTACCTCGTCACTGGTGGTGGCTGGGGCTGGCGTGCCTGTTGCCAAGCATGGTAACCGCTCGGTGTCGAGTCATTGCGGCAGCGCCGATGTCCTGGAAGCTCTTGGGGTGAACTTAGGCATAGATTCAGAAAGAATCGGCCAGTGTGTCCGGCAGGTGGGGATTGGCTTCATGTTTGCTCCACTGTTGCATGGCGCGATGAAATATGCCATTGGTCCGCGCCGTGAAATTGGCATCCGGACGGTGTTCAACATTTTGGGCCCATTGACCAATCCGGCCGGCGCTGATGTCTATTTGCTCGGGGTATACGCCGCTGAGTTGACGGAAACCATTGCTGCCGCTCTTAATAATTTTGGAGTCAGAAGGGCTCTGGTTGTTTGGGGTGAGGGGAATGTCGACGAGATTACTACTACTGGAGTTACTCGGGTGAGCGAGGTGAGTGGTGGAGCAGTTAGGACCTATATGATTACCCCTGAGGAATTGGGGCTGACCAGGGTGACCCTTGCCGATGTCCGCGGTGGAGCCACAGCTGCCGAATCTGCTGAACAAGTCCGTGAGGTGCTGAAAGGCACGCCCGGTCCGCGACGAGATATGGTGCTTGCCAATGCCGGAGCTGCGCTGATGGTTGCGGGAGTGGTGGACACCATCAAGGAGGGGGTTCTTCTGGCGGGCAAGGTTATCGACTCTGGCGCGGCTATGGCTAAACTGGAGGCCTTGATTGACTTCTGCGCTGCTCCTGCAAATGGGTAAGATGGGCATGGTGACGCTATGCCCATTTAATATAACTACTAATCGTAATTGTCCAGGTTTGCGGCAACAAGAATCAAAAGTCAGTCATGATGCAGGATATTAGTGTGTGATCCTCACCGTCAACCGATAACCGATAACCTAAAACAGTTACTAATAATATGATACTTGATGCTATTGTCGAAACCAAACGTCAGGAAGTTCAGACGTTAAAGGCCCAGGGGCTGCGCGGACCTGAGTGTGATGTGGCCCCGCCACGTGGATTTCAGGCAGCCTTGGTGGACCATGTCGGGGTGGCGGTAATCGCCGAGGCGAAAAAGGCATCGCCTTCTAAGGGGGTTATTTGTCCTGATTTTGACCCGGTCGCTATTGCCCGCGACTATGAGGTGGGTGGCGCCCACGCCATCTCTGTGCTTACCGATGAACAGTATTTCCAAGGTTCTTTGTCGTATATCCCTCAGGTTCGTGCTGCTGTTGCTCTGCCGGTGATCCGGAAGGAATTTATAATTGATGAGATCCAGATCCGCCAGGCCGCGCTGTTTGGCGCTGATGCGATTCTCTTGATCGCCGCTATTCTTGATCGCCAACAGATGGCTGATTATCAAGCCTTGGCTCGGGAGTTGGGCATGGACAGTCTGGTTGAAGTTCATGACGAGCGGGAGGCCGTTGAAGCCTTGGCTGCCGGAAGTCGGCTGATCGGTATTAATAATCGTAATCTCAATGATTTTACTGTCGATCTTAATACCACCTTCCGGGTGATGGCTGAAATCCCCCGCAACATCCCGGTGGTTAGCGAGTCCGGGATCAGGGATCATCATGACATGGTTCGACTTGCTGATGCAGGGGTCGCCGCTGCCTTGGTGGGCGAAAGCTTGATGCGCTTGACTGACCGTTGTCAAGGTTTGCGCGATTTGATCGGAGCGTGATGAGCGGCGAAGTTGTGGTCCCTCGGAGAACCAGAGTCAAGATCTGTGGAATTACTGATCAGGTCGAGGCCCAGGCGATCGTGGCCATGGGGGTCGATGCCTTGGGATTTATTTTTGTTAAATCAAGTCCCCGTTATGTTGAACCGGAGAGGGTTCGGGCAATCGTCGCCTCTTTGCCGCCATTTGTTGATGCGGTCGGTGTTTTTCTTGATGATGATGTCGTTGTGGTTAACGAAGTGGCGGGCTACTGTGGTTTGACCATGATTCAGTTGCACGGCAATGAGTCCCCTTTGTATTGTCAGTCAATTGATCGACCGGTAGTCAAAGCCTTTCGGGTAAGAGAGGAAGCGTTGCCAGACTTCTCCCCTTACCGTCAGGTGGTCACAGGGTTTTTACTGGACACTTACCGGCCAGGTCAGGCCGGGGGCACCGGGGAAACCTTTAACTGGGAGTTGGTGCGGCGCTTGAGTATTCCCGGCCCTCTTATTCTCGCCGGTGGCTTGACCCCTGATAATGTCTGTGTTGCCATTCATCAGGCCCACCCCTTTGCCGTTGATGTCAATTCCGGCGTTGAAGTCAGTCCCGGTCGTAAGGATCTGTCCGCCGTTGGCCGTTTACTGGTGAAAATTGCAGGACTGTGATCCGGCGGGATTTGGCGGAACATTCTTCATTATTCACTGTCTACCTTGTGAAAAACTGATATAGCTTGATAACCTTCAAACTTTCTTTAGTTTTTTATCCCATCTTGTCTGACACATAAATTAAAAAATCGCTATTTTTCTATCTTTATTCTTTGGCGAATGCCAGCTACTCAGATAATGGTTGACTTTTTTAGATTTTTTTCAATAGTATGACATCTTAATAAAAATTCGTGGCTCTTAACTATTTTCAACTAACTCTTCCGAAGGGAATGAACAAGAACTCATTTTCAATGCCCTGTTCCCTGAGCGGAACCGAAGGGAGCAGGATAAAAAAAAGCCGTGGTACGGTTGCCAATAAAAAAGCTGGAAATAGTTTAGAGTCACGTAAAAATTTCTTATATTCCTATGATGTGTTGGATGTCGTGTTTGTTTTTTGGGGGGGCCAATGGAAACGATGGTTCAGGAGCTTAAAAAGCTTGTCGTGTTTAAGGACAGGACCAGTCCCGGTGATCTGGTCCTGATCGCCACAGAAAAAACGAAATCGGTTTTTTATGCCCTGGTGACTGATATCTCTCCTGATGACAGCCGTCGGGATGAGTGGTGGCATCTTACCCTGCAGATATTGAGTCTACCTCCTCAGCAGGTAGTATGGACCCTCCGTGAGTCGCAGTTTACAGGCAAGGAGCTTTTTACCATGGATGGTGATGGTCGCTTTGTTAAGGCCTTGGATTTTTCTGTGAAGCAACCCGCGTCTTGCCCCTCTGGCGCAGGGGGGGGTAAAACCAGGCCAACCCTAAAACGGGTAAAGTAAAACAGGTGACGGCCCATGATTTCTGAACTTACTCTGATTCGGCGAATCAGGGAGCTGGCAGGGGCCGTCGATGAATCACTCATCCGGGGTATTGGCGATGACTGTGCTGTGTTGGCGGCTGCTGGCCTTCAAACTGAAACTCTGGTTACCACCGACACTCTGGTGGAGGGCGTTCACTTTGACTTAGCTTGGCACCCCCCAGAACTCTTAGGGCAGAAGGCATTGTCGGTCAATGTCAGCGACATTGCTGCCATGGGGGGAGTCCCGCGCTTCGCGCTCCTGTCTTTGGCTGTCCCTGCCACGGCCGGTCAGGAGTTGATTAATCCCTTGATGGCCGGATTTATTGCTGCCCTGGAGCGTTATGGAGTACGGCTGATCGGGGGAGATACCGTTAAAAGTGATCAGGGATTGGTGCTTTCTGTGACGGTTCTTGGCGAGGCACGGGCAGGGACGGTTGTCTATCGCTCCGGAGCCCGACCAGGGGATCAGATCTGGGTCAGTGGTTATCTGGGGCAAGCTGCGGCAGGGTTAGAGTTGTGCCGTAGGAGCCATGAACTTATGGCAACTTATTCTGATCTTGTCGCCGCCCATGTGAATCCACAGCCAGAGATGACCTTGGGGCGAATGTTAGGGGCGTCTGGGCTGGTTACCGCTATGATCGACATGTCGGATGGGCTGGCGTCAGACTTGGCCCATATCTGCGAGGAGAGCGGGGTCGGGGCTGAGGTCCGCGCTCAGGATCTGCCAGTTTCTGAATCAACCCGTCAGGCAGCACAAGCGTTGGCTCTTGACCCGATGCGTTTGGCTCTTTCTGGCGGGGAGGATTACCGGTTGCTTTTTACTGCACCGGCCTCAGCTGCCAGTCAGATTGACGGCTTGGCCGGACATGCGATTGGCGGTCAGTTGTTTTCTGTTGGCGAGATAGTTTCTGGCGCCGAGGTTGTTTTAATCAATGAGACGCAGCGGAGAGCTATTGGTTTTCAAGGATATGACCATTTTCGGGGTAATCTGGATTTGCCTCAACACTGTCTCCAAACACTTGGAACGGCGAAGACATCAGGCTCTGCATGAATAGAATCCGTTTCGACAAGCATATCGATATCGACAGCATTCCCACCCTTCCGGCTATCGCCATGGAGGCGATCAGGCTGATGGAAGGTGATCAGTCGAGTTTTCGCTCCATTGCCGATCTTCTTCAGAACGATCAAGTCCTTTCCGGACGAATTCTCCATTACGCCAACTCAGCTTTTGTCGGCGCCCGGACCGAAATTACCACCATTGCTAAGGCTATATCCTTGCTCGGCTTCACCACGGTACGCAGTATCATTCTTTCGGTGTCTGTCTTCGATTGTTTTTCAGGGCCGTTGTCTGACCGGCGGGGGGAGCTGGTTAAATTTTGGCTTCACTCCATAGGGGTTGCCGCCACAGCTGAAATTTTGGCCGATAAACTTGGATTTTCTGCTCCGGATGAGGCTTATCTGGCAGGCTTGGTTCACGATATCGGTAAACTTGTTTGTTTCCTTCATCTGCCAGAGGCCTTTATGCGGGTCTGTCTTGAGCTGGAGAAGCAGGGCGGTTACGGGATCGAGGCGCCGCTGGCTCTTGAGGTGGAAGAGGAGATCATGGGCATTACCCATGTTGAGGTTGGAAAGCTGGTTGGCACGCAGTGGCAGTTTCCAGCTCCCTTGGTTAAGGCCATGTGGCTCCATCATCAGCCGGTTTTTGCTACTATCAGACCGGAACGGGACAATCTGCATCAATTGATCCGTTTTGCCGATGTGATTTGCGTTGCCAACAATATTGGATCTAGTTATTTTTTGAGTTCTAACGCCTACGATCATCAGCATTATCATTTTGCCCTTGAGAACTTGATGCTTCATCATCATCTCAGTTCGTCCGACCTTGAGGATGTGGTTACGCGGGTGATGGAGCGGGTCAAGGAACTGGGGGCGATTCTGGGGATCAACGATCCTGATAAATATCGGACTCTGGTCAGCTCAGCCAATCAGAGTCTCGGTAGTATGAGCCTAAATCTTGAGCAGCGGAATCGGGAGCTTACCCAGACCAATCGGGTGTTGGATGCCACCTGTGCTATGACTAGGCGGCTGAAATCCGGGATGGAGATCGGCGAGGCGGTTGAAGAGGTTATTGCTGCGGTCCGTGGGGCCTTTGTAATCTCCCGCTGTCTCTGTATGGTGGTGGACAGTAAGAGGGATATTTTTGTTGGCAGGATTCAGATTGGTTCTGATCTTGAATCATTTGAGGTGGCAGCCAGCGGTGTCTCTGCCATGGTTTCCTCCTCTGGCCGCCATGCTGATATGGAGAAAGAGGCGGTGCGGCGGCTCAATCAGGCAAGATTGCAATTTGATCGGGGTGGAATCGTTGAGTCTGGGGTGATCGATATGGTTTCCGGCTCGTCGTTTATGGCCAGCTTTTTTGTGGCTGATAAAAAGTCAAATGGCCGTCCAGAGCGGATTATTGGCGAATTGGTTCTCGATTTTCAAGGGGTTGACTCAGCGCTTGGTAATATTGAGACACTGAGTCGCAACTTCCAGATGCTGGCCACAGCCGCTGGTAATGGTATTGAACGGATTCTGTTGGAAAAAGATCTGCAAACTCAGGCCAAAGAGCTGGCTGATGCTTCTCGCAAGATGGAGGAGAGCCAGCGGCACCTTTTTCACTCTCACCGTTTGGCCACAGTCGGTCGTTTGGCTGCTGGCGCGGCCCATGAGATCAACAATCCGTTGACGATTATTTCCCTGAATATCCAGATTATGGAGCGGCTTTTAGCACAAGGGGACGCCAATATTCAGGAGATTGGCGCTCGGCTTAAAGTCCTGGCCGGTCAGGAGAAGCGGATTTCTAAAATCATTGGGGAGTTGATGGGTTTTGCCCGACCGACCCAACCTAGGCTGGAACCGACTGATGTTGCCAAGGTGGTTAATGATATCCTGATGGTGATTGGTGACCGGGTATCGATGACCAAGATTGTGGTCGAAAATCAGATCCCCCTCGATCTGCCAATGGTCTATGCCGATAGCGGTCAGATTGAGCAGGTTATTATGAACCTCCTGATTAATGCTAACCACGCTATGCCGGACGGAGGGAGGATCACCTTGAATGCCGAGGTAGACCGCCGCACCCGGGTTGCCGTGTCGGTTACTGATACCGGCACTGGGATCAGTAAGGAAAATTTAAGCAAGATTTTTGATCCTTTTTTTACCACTAAGAGGGAGGGCGAGGGGACAGGTCTGGGTCTTGCCATTTGTCACTCTATCGTGGAGCACAATGGGGGGGCGCTGCAGGTTCAGAGCGAAGAGGGAGTTGGTTCGACCTTTACCCTGCGACTGCCGGTGGATCAGGGCAGCCGCTTGCAGACCATGAAAAAGGCCGTTGATCAGAAACGGAAGATCCCGGAGAGTGGTGAAGAGTGCCGGATACTGGTGGTGGACGATGAGAGGCTGCTTAATGAAATGCTCCAGGAGTGTCTTCGTTCCGCTGGCTATGGAGTCGATGGCGCTTTTGACGGTATCGAAGGGATTGGTCTTCTGCGTTACAAGAAGTATCATTTGATCATGCTTGATGTCCGGATGCCGCGGAAGGATGGGTTGGAGGTCCTTAAGTTTGTCCGTGACGAGTACCCCGATATTCCGGTGATTATTATTACCGGCTTGGCCTCTATGGACGAGATCAAGGAGACGGTCAAGAAAGGCGCTTTTGCTTGTATTAAAAAGCCGTTTCAACTCGATAAGGTGTTGGTCAAAGTGCGCGAGGCCTTGGCTAATGCCGCTGATAAGTGCGGGATCCACCGGGCGAAGGAGCAGTGATGGGGGAGATGCTGACGATCGAAGCCCTGGTTGCGAAAACAGGACTGGAAGAGAGTCTGATACGTTATTATGAATCGGAATATGGCCAGCATCTGCCAGAGAAGATCTTGCGTGGAGATACGCTTTTTTTTACCGAAACGGCGGCAGATGCTTTTATCAAAATTCACGCCCGGCATGCGGGTAAAATGGAAGAGCCAGACAACAGGCGATACGCACGGGTGATCGCAGTTACCTCAGGTAAGGGTGGGGTTGGTAAAAGCAATCTAGCCTTGAATCTTGCGGTTGCCATGCAACGTTTGGGGAAGATGGCTCTGGTTCTTGATGCCGATTTGGGAATGGCCAATATTCATCTTCTTGCGGGGATTCAACCGGCCTATAGCTTAAAGGATCTTATTCGTACCGATCTTGAGATTTCTGAATTGATTACTCAGGGACCGGAAGGAATCGGTATTGTGGCAGGGGGGTCCGGGATCATTGCCTTGGCAGACAGCACTGCCATGCAGCGTCGGCAGCTCCTGGATGGCTTGGAACAGATGGAGCGTCATGCCGATGTCGTTATCGTAGACACCGCAGCCGGCATGGGTGCGGGAGTGCGTGATTTCTTGATGGCTGCCGATGAGGTGATCTTTGTTCTGACACCTGATATCACCTCTCTGGCCGATGCCTATGGTTTGCTCAAGGCCCTGCACTCAAGAAATTTTGATCGGCCCCTGTATTCGGTGGTCAATATGGCTACTTCTTTGAAACAGGCGGCGGAAGTGGCTATCCGTTTTGCCAATTGCGCCCAGCAGTTTTTAGGTGTAAGTATCAGCAATATCGGCTATATGTTACGAGATGCTACGGTTGGGGCTGCTACGGTTCGGCGTACGCCGTATCTTATCTTTGATCCTCAATCCAAGGTAAGCCGAAATACCACGGCTATCGCCACGGCCCTGTTGCAGAGCCAGGACGACACCCTTCGCCAGAACTCCGCCTTTCGCCGCTTTCAGAATCTGATCAGGGAGAGCGTCGTGTAATATTTTGTGTCTTATACCCTTCGCCTGGGACCGTCACCATGAACCATCCTTCCCGCTGGGCCGCTCAGTTCGGTCTTAATAAGAATCCCTTTCAAGATACCATCAACACCGATCTGTTTTTTCGGACCAAGCAGCATGAGGAAGCGGCGGTCAAGATTAAGATCGGCATTGAGGATCGGCATGCTCTTATCTTGCTGGATGGGGTTTCCGGGACTGGTAAAACCTTGGCCACTCAGGTGGTGTTACGATCACTCGATCCCGATTACTTCGCCCCGTTCTTCGTTCCGGTCTTTCCCGGGATGGGCAAAGGGGCGCTCCTGGGGGCGATTTTAACGGCGATGGCTTTAGACTCAGGTCGTTTAGTTCATGACCGTTTGGCCGTGATCCAAGAGAAGGCCTTAGCCTATGGTCGTGAGGGGCGGCGGTTGGTTATCATTATTGATGAGGCACATTTTTTGTCTGCCGATGCCTTGCACAGCCTGCGGACTTTGTCCAATCTTGAGACCGGTAGGGAGAAGTTGGTGACTGTTCTGCTCGTGGCCGAACCTGGTCTGGCTAAACGGTTGCAATCTCCCTT
>VMSU01000043.1 GCA_013792005.1 Desulfobulbaceae bacterium | reverse complement strand
GTCAATATCTTCCATGCCAAGCCGACAACTTATGTTGCTAATCGGAATTCCTGCGGAAGTAGCGGCACAGCTCGATACGCTCCAGGACGTGAGGCTCGTAACACCATCGGTAACTTTGACTTTTTCGCCTCGACTTTCCGTCCTCGGAGCACCAAGCCCAGTGGCGGATCAAATGATTGTGGAGATAAGGAGTCAGGAGCGGCATCTGATTGGAGCAACTCTATAAAGTATGGCAGCACCAACTTCATTGCCACTGATCTATTGATTCCTGATCCGTGGAGTTCGTTGTCTTATGCTGTGCCGATGTTCCCCAATCAGGTTAAAAATACTACCACCACTCCGAGTGCGGACAATGTAAAGGTGACCAGCGCCGTTTGGAATGGGGCCAATATCGTGGTTACGGCCAAGAATACGGATGGCTGCTCGGTCTTAACTGCGGTGTACAATGGCAGAAATCAGACCTTTATTGGTAATGGCATCTGTACGGCAACCTTCCCTCAGGCAGTTGAATATACTTCTACGGTTACAACCTTGAACGTACTGACTACTAACCCAGATGGCATTCCTGTACTCGGTTACCGTGTTATTGATATTACTACCCAGCCTCCTGGTCACGTGGAAGGAGAGGGCTCTTTCATTTGGGAAGCTACCTGTCAGAACTGCCACGGCGTCGCAACCGATAGTTTAAGTGCCCAGAATGGCGACATTATCGAGGGAGTTCATAGTGGTAACTGTGGCTTCTGCCATCAGGGCGGTGTTGGCGGTGGCGGAATGATCGGCTCTGCGACTCGTTCGGTGGGTAAGCCGGAACCCTATAAATGTACTGAATGTCATACTGGATATTTCGATGGCCACCTCCAGAGGAGTAATCATAATGTCTTGATGCGGCCAACGGATCTTTCGGCTAACGAGGCCTGCAATTCCTGTCACCGACGTGGCGGGACCAACTCGGCTAATCCACTGTTCACCAATACCTGGTCGGGGACAGATGGTATTCATGCCATTCATCAACAAGGTTGCGGAAATTGTCACAGCTCAACAAGAACGACCAAGATCGGTGGCGGATATACCTCGATTTACAATGTCATCATGACAGGCACAAATGTTGGTTGTCTTGATTGCCATGCCAACCGGTCAGCGTATCACGGACGACATTTTGAGGGAGATGGTTCCTTTGCTTGGGTTGAATCATGTCAGTCATGTCATGGTACTGGCACAGCCAGCACGGAGGTTCAGCATAAGGGTGAAATTATTGATGGAGTCCATGGTGCAGGTTGTGGTCTCTGTCACCAAAATGGAATTGGCGGCGCTAACTTGATCGGCTCAGCCACCAACTCAGATCTAGCGCCTCGGCCTCATTATTGTACGGATTGTCATACGACGTACTTCAACTCCCATCAGCGTGGAGTGAGTCATGACCTTTTGATGCGAAGCAGCGATAAATCAGCAGGATCACCATGTAACTACTGTCATAAGGTGGGAGGGACTGGCTCTAGCACCCCGCTCTTTGTTAACAGTTGGACTGATGTGAATGGAATACAGGCATTACATCAAGGTGGTTGCGGCAATTGCCACACTTCGACCCGAACCACCAACGTGAGCGCAGGATTCACTTCTGTTCAGGATGTTATCTTGCGGGGGACAAATGTCAGCTGCCAAAATTGTCATGACAACCGCTTGGCCGAGCATGGTCTCCATGTTGAAGGGGATGGAGCCTTCGTCTGGGATAGTTCCTGTGAGACCTGTCATGGAGTAGGCAGCGTTAGTGACCAAGCCTCTTTTGGCGAGATTATAGCCGATGTCCATTACAATCTCTGTCAGAGCTGTCATCTGGGTGGGATCGGCGGCGGAGTCTTTACCGGTTCAGCCGTCAATGTCAATTATGGTGTAAAACCACATAACTGCATCGAGTGTCATGTCGGCAGCTTTGATGTTCATACCCGTGGGCAAGGCTCCAATCACACTGTCTTGATGAAGGCCGCTGACCTGGCGAACGGTGAAACATGTAATTCCTGTCATCGTCGCGGTGGAACGGGGTCAACCAATCCCCTGTTTGTTAATCAGTGGGATGGCTCCAATGGTATTATGGCAATGCATCAAGGTGGTTGTAGCCAGTGTCATCAATCAACCAGGACCAGGAATGTTGTGGCCCCATATACCTCGGTCAATAACCTGATCATGAACATGGGCAAGACCGGAGCGACTCCAGGATGTCTGGATTGTCATGCCGATCGTACCATTGGCCATGGCAATCATTACGCCAATGATTTCGTCTGGGCAGGGACCTGTAATACCTGTCATACCGGCACCAATATTGTAGTGAGTGTCCATAAGGCAAATTGCGGTCTGTGTCATGTTAATCCCGTAGGTGCTGGCCCCAGAAAGGCTGGAATCAATGGTAATGCGTTACTGGGTGATGCTTCCGGATTGAAGAGATTGGCAACCTGCTTGACCTGTCATCCATCATCCACTTATCCCATGGGCAAGATCCATCATAACTCGCCGTCGGCAGCAACTAATGCCTGTACTGTCTGTCATGCGGCGTCGAACCACAGCACTATGGTCAGTGGTACGAATACCACTTGCGTTACCTGCCATGCAGGAAATATTGGCACAGCAGCAGGTGCGCCGGTGAGCACGGCAGACGGTAAGGTCCATGATACCTGTCGGACGTGTCACACCTTTGATGCTAACCGCAAGGGTATCCTGGTTGCTCCTACCAATAACCGCGGAGTTACGGCAATGCCAGCGGGCGGCACCGGGACCAGTGATGGCGGAGGCGTGTGTACGGTCTGTCATACAACCAAGAGTTCAACAATTCATCACGGCAACGCCCATGCCAAGATCGGTGAGTGTGAGTGGTGCCATGCCGATCCTCGGAACAAGGCGGGTGGGACTCTCTTCCAGGAGGCAAGTCCTGCTGGTGGCATTCCCAAGCATCTACCATGTGAGGAATGTCATGTGACTCCGAAGCGGGGTGTTGCTCCAGGAATAAACGGCTGGACCGCCACGGCAGGTCAGATGACCATTTATGCCTATAACGAGGGCGGCACCCATTCGACCACCGACTATAGCTCCAACTTTGTGCGCACTGTAGCTAACAGCGGTGGTCATGTGGTGTCGAACACGGTGGGTAAGATCAACAACTGGGGTATCTGCTTCAGCTGTCACGATGGCACAGCGGGTAAGGCCCAACGGGTCAATCTTTTCCATTCCAAGCCGACATCCTTAATTGCTACTCGGAATTCCTGTGGTGATAGTGGCACAGCCCGGTATGCTCCAGGCCGTGAAGCGCGGAATACTATTGGCAACTTTGACTTCTTTGCCTCTACCTTCCGTCCATCGGGCACTAAGCCGAGTTCTGGTTCGCTTGATTGTGGGAAGTCAGGTGGGGTGTCAGATTATAGTAGCTCTGTGAAGTATGGCAGCACAATTTTCACCTCTACTGATCTGGTAATTCCTGACCCATGGAGCACCTTGACCTACACCGTGCCTATGTTTGCTGCCCAAACTCAAAGCACTACGACAACGCCTTCAGCGGATAACGTTCAGGTGTCCAGTGCGACCTGGGATGGGTTCAACATCGTGGTTACAGCAACGAACACCAGCGGTTGCGCCGCCTTGACAGCCGTTTATAATGGCAATAATAAGACCTTTGTTGGCACCGGAACCTGCACGGCTACATTCGCAACTTCAGTGGTTTACAACAGTTCTGTGCCTAATCTGAATGTAACGACCAGCAATCCTGAAGGAATAGGCGTTACCGGGTATCGCATCACCGACAAGACTAAGACGCTTGGCTCTCATTCTGAGGGGGACGGTAATTTCGCCTGGGTTGCCAACTGTACCACCTGCCATGGCCCTTCTGGGACAAGTCTTGTGGCGCCTAAGGGTGAAATTATCGCCGATGTTCATCGTGGTGAATGTTCCTTGTGTCATCAGGGTGGTGTTGCCGCTGCAACCCTTATTGGTTCCGCCAGTCGGGCGACAGTAGGCGTTAAGCCCCACGCCTGTACGGAGTGTCATACCGGATATTTTGATAGTCATATCCATGGAGCTGCTTCGAATCATGATGTGCTGATGCGTGGCACTGACTTGGCTCTTACAGAGGCGTGTAATGTGTGCCACCGTCGTGGCGGAACAAACTCTGCCAATCCGTTGTTTACCAATACCTGGGGCGGCACGAACGGTATCAATGCTCTGCATAAACTAGGTTGCGGTCAGTGTCATAATTCAACCCGGGTTGTCAATGTCAAAGCCCCTTACACTTCGGTTAAAAATGTTATTTTTACCGGAACCAATGTCAGCTGTCTTGATTGTCATGTCAGTCGTTCAAACACCCATGCCGGTCATGATGCCACCGACTTTGTGTGGGCTGGTACCTGCAACACCTGTCACACCGGGACAAATATCGTGGTCGATGTCCATAAGAACAAGTGTGGTACCTGTCATGTGAATCCGGCAGGCGCTGGGGTTTTGCGGGCTGGTTCTAATGGTAGTGGCATCTTGGGCGTGAGTTCTGGTCTGTTAAGGAGTTCAACCTGTTTGACCTGTCATCCAACAACGACCTATCCGACCGGTGGTATTCATCATGATACTGCACCGGCAGCGACCAACAACTGTACTATCTGTCACGCAACTGCGAATCACAGCACACGGGTCAATGGCGCCGGTACCGGTTGTGTTAGCTGTCATATGGCAACAGCAGGGACCGCAGCAGGTGTGCCGGTGAATATGGCGGATGCCAAGGTTCATGACGCCTGTCGGACTTGCCATACCTTTGACTTGAATCTGAGGGGTAGGTTGGTAAGTCCGACCAATAAACGTGGAGTTACTGCGATGCCTGTTGGCGGTGGTGTTTGTTCAGTGTGCCATACAGCAACCTCTGCTATGCATCACGGTAATGCCCATGCCTTGGTCGGTGAGTGTGAATACTGTCATGCCGATCCTCGTAACCTGGCAGGTGGTTCCAACTTCCAGGAGCCGGTACCTGCCGGCGGCATCCCGACCCATCTGCCGTGTGAGGAGTGTCATGTGACTCCGAAGCGCGGTGTGCAGGCCAATGGCTGGACTGCGGCGGCAGGTCAGATGACGATCTACGCCTTCAACGAAGGTGGTTCGCATTCGACCACCAACTACAGCACTGATTTTGTCCGTTCCGTAGCCAATAACGGTGGCCATGTGATCGGCAATACTGTGGGTAAGATCAATAACTGGGGTATCTGTTTAAGTTGTCATGATGGTTCAGGCGCTGCGGGTAAGGCGCAACGGGTCAATATCTTCCATGCCAAGCCGACAACATTTACTGCGACCCAGAGTTCCTGTGGCACCAGTGGTACGGCGGCATTTGCCCCAGGTCGTGAGGCGCGAAACACCATCGGTAACTTTGATTTCTTTGCCTCGACCTTCCGTCCTAACAGTACCAAGCCTGGTGGCAGCGGGAAGTGCGAACAGCCATCCGAGTGGAGTGCATCCGTGAAGTATGGTAGCACAATCTTTGCGGCATCTGACTTGGTGGTACCTGATCCGTGGAGTACGGCATCGTACACTGTGCCGATGTTTGCAGCCCAAACTAAAAATACCACGATCACACCATCGGCAGATAATGTTAAGGTGATATCTGCAATTTGGAATGGAACTAATATCACAGTGACAGCGACAAACACCAGTGGTTGTTCGGCTCTTGCAGCAGTTTATAACGGCAATAATATAACGTTTACAGGAACCACTACATGTACGGCTACTTTTGGAATTGGGGTTGTTTACAGCAGTGCGGTGCCTACCTTAAACGTGACCACTACCAACCCAGAGGGGCTGGGTGTTTCCGGTTATCGGATAACTATTCCTTAGTACATTTTTTAAATAATTAAAAAAATGCCCATTTCCTCACGGAGTGGGCATTTTTTTTGCTTATTCAACAAGAAATTAATTTGTGAACATCGAAATTAATTTGTTTTAACACTTCAGATAACAACAAGAGTACAGATATAATTCGATGAATAACGGCTACTTAGAATTATATTTCGTTATTCTTTTCTTCGCGGAAATGATGTGAAGAAATAGGTCGATATATATCGTTTATTGCTTTTTCTAAGGTGGTAAATGCAATAGTGGTCGAGGTTTAGTGGTATTTGAATCTATTTTTTTACTAAAAATTGCAGAGAAAACGTCATTTGGGATTGATAGGGTATTATGACTCCATAATGGGGGTAATAACCTTTTCTTACCAAGCAGATTGAAAGTTTTGGAATATTGTGGAGCGGGTTTGTCAGCTTTTGGGAACCAACAGGGAGAATTAAAATGAAAAAACTAGGCGTGTTGTGGAGTATTGTTGTTCTTCTGGCTTTAGGAGAAGTGGCATGGGCTTCGGTCATTGATGCCCCGCACAACGAATCGAATGATGTGAAATGTTCGAATTGCCATAGCTACTCCTTGTGGTGGAGGTATTCTCCTGTAAATCTTAGTGCCGCTCCTGACCCGGATCAAACAGTAATTGTTGATGGCGTGTGCATGACCTGCCACCAAGGTGGAGGACGAGGGCCGAAAGCATGGGCCCATACTCCAGTGGTCATGAATTCAACTACAGTTTATGATCCCCCCTGGGCAGGGGAAGGGTGCATGAACTGTCACAACCCGCATTATCAAGAACAGTTGAACTTTGCTCCCGCTGATCCCGATGCATACCTGGTTACCGGAACCATCGCCACAGTCGTGCCGGATTATGTTAATAATACCTCAACTATTACTTATTCTGTTAATACGCCTAATCCAAAATGGCCTGCAGATGGTGCGCTCCCCACCGATCCTGACTGGGCAAACAAGAGTATGATTAATCCCGATCGTGGTTTGATTTTAGTACACGACAAGGACATAAAATCTAATACCTTCAATATTGTCTCAGCAACCAATAGTCAAGTTGTCGTCCGCGGCATTCTCGATCCGGTTGAAACCTCAACATCAACCTGTGTTAATACCGCAACATGTAATACCTTTGGCCTGGTATATGGTCAATTGATCAAGGATAATATTGTAGGGGCGGAAGTTAAATTTTTTGATCCCTATGGCGGCTATGTCGGTGATGGAACATCAAACGGCATATGTCAGGTCTGTCATACTCAAGCCAAGCATTATACTAATTCTGCTGAATTGCCATCCGGGTCAGACACTCATGTCGGCCGAGATCATATTAATTGTATAACGTGTCATAATCATGAAGTTGGTTTCATGGGTGAAACCCATGATAATGGAAGTTTTGGCTGGGCCGGAAACTGTGCAACCTGTCACAACAGTACGGGTTCTGTCGTTAGCATTCTTAAAGATGAAAATATTCACAATGGTAGTTGCGGATTGTGCCATGTAGATGCGGTTGTTGGTGGAGCGCGGAAGGATGGAGATCCGCTTAATGGTATTGATGGTAGTGCCTTGGGCGCTACCAATACTTCTACCTGTGTTGATTGTCATATTACAAAACTTGTATTGACCAGCGGCAGTATTCATCATGTTTCCAAGATGGGATATGCCGCTGCCGGTGACTGTACTGAGTGTCATGCTGATGCTGTAGGTAAACTTGCCGCCAACCATAGTATTGCTGTTTCAACGGCTTTAAGCTGTGGAGGGTGTCATACTGCCACTGCCGGGACGGCCAACGGTATTCCAGTAGATCCAGCGAATAATAAGGTCCATGATGCTTGTACCACTTGCCATGGAATTAATGGCGCTCTCTTGAGCGTTGCGGCGGCCAATGATCCTGCCACTGCGGCATCAGTTATCGCAATGGGGGCAGGCGATTGCGTTTACTGTCATGGTGCAGTGAGCCATACAACCTATACTCATGCCGCCAATGTTACCACATCGAATACCTGTGATGGTTGCCATACTGCGACAGCGGGTACGGCGATCGGTATGCCGGTAGCTCCAGCAAACAATAAAGTCCATGACGCTTGTACCACCTGCCACGGTAGCAACGGAGCTTTGTTAAGTGTTAGCGCGGCCAATGATCCAGGCACCTTAGCTACAGTAATAGCGATGGGTTCTGGAAACTGCGTAAGTTGTCATGGCTCGGTTAACCACACAACGTATACCCATGCGACTACGGTTATAGCTTCCAACACCTGTGACGGTTGTCATGCGGTGACAGCAGGTAGCGCAAGCGGGATGCCGATTGATTTAGTAAGCAACAAGGTGCATGACGCTTGCACTACCTGTCATGCTAGCAACGGGGCCTTACTGAGTGTTAGCGCGGCCAATGATCCAGGCACTGTCGCTTCAGTCATCGCGATGGAGGCTGGCAATTGTGTCTCCTGTCACGGTGTGGTGAGCCACACATCCTATTCACACGCTACAAAGGTAACCGCATCGACCGAATGTACAGGGTGTCATACGGCGACAGCTGGGACGGCCAGCGGCATGCCAATCAATTCTACTGATAGCAAGGTTCATGATGCCTGCACCACTTGCCATGCGACTAATGGTACTTTGTTGACTGTATCAGCCGCGAACGATCCAGCAACAGCAGCGACTGTCATTGCGATGGCAGCAGGTAATTGTATTGGTTGCCATGGTAATGTTTCACACGGTAACATTTCTCATGAAACCAAGGTGGCGGCTACTAATTCCTGCAATGGCTGTCATAATGTAACTGCTGGCACTGTAAATGGTATGCCTGTAGATCCAGCCGATTCCAAGGTTCATGACGCTTGTACCACCTGTCATGCAGCTAATGGGGTTTTATTGACCCTGGCAGCAGCGAACGATCCTGCAACAGCAGCAACAGTAATAGCCATGGGTACAGGTGACTGTGTTTACTGTCATGGAACAGTAACTCACACTGCTTACACCCATGCAGCTACAGTTACCGCTGCAAATACCTGTGATGGTTGTCATACAGCGACAGCGGGTACGGCGAGCGGCATGCCGGTTAATCCGGCAAACAATAAGGTTCATGATGCCTGTACGACTTGTCACGGAACAAACGGCCTTCTGTTGAGTGTGAGCGCGGCCAATGATCCAGCTACCGCAGCTTCAGTAATAGCAATGGCAGCCGGGGATTGCGTTGGCTGTCACGGTGCAGTGAGTCATACAGCGTATACCCATGCTGCCAAGGTTACAGCTTCGAATACCTGTGACGGTTGCCATACAGCAACAGCGGGTACGGCAAGCGGTATGCCTGTTAGTCTGGCAAATAACAAGGTTCATGATGCCTGTGCTACCTGTCATGGAACCAATGGCGCTCTGCTGAGTGTGAGCGCAGCTAATGATCCAGTTACCGCAGCTTCTGTTGTCGCGATGGCGGTTGGTAATTGTGTGGGTTGTCATGGCTCCATCAGCCATACGAGCTACACCCATGCCACTACGGTAGCAGGATCAAGCGAATGTACCGGTTGTCATACGGCAGCCTCCGGCACG
>VMSU01000042.1 GCA_013792005.1 Desulfobulbaceae bacterium | reverse complement strand
CGCTGCTACGCCTGCGGTTTTGTTCAATCGGCGCAACCAAATCTGACCCAGATCCGGGCGCGATCCAGGTAAATTGGTATTTTCCGAGTCCCTTAAACCATATCAGTCAGATACGTCTCAGGGATAGAAAAATGGTTTTTTTGTCTCAGAGTCAGAGTCTATAATTCATACATAGTGGTCGTTGAGCCCGAACGGGGCTCTTGCAGAACACCAGAGGAGAGACCGATGTCCCAGGAAATTACCTTTATTCCTTATGCAGAGGCCAAACGGATAGTTGGGAATGTTATTGAGGAAGAACATCTGCATGAGGCGAATCGCCGTATTCTGACCGCGTATGATCATGAGGGGAAGGAGTTGTGTTGGTTTGATGCCGAAGAGGTCCTTGCTGAAGTGGGAGGGGGAGAAAAAAAGAAGCTTACTGCCCAGGAGAGTGATGAGGTGAAAATGGCGGCAGTGGAGTATGTGCTGCATCGCATTCCGAATTGGGTTTTGCGGAATAACGAATAGCTGTGTCTTTCCTCTGAATTGCGGAGAAGTTGAAGGTGGTCTTTGCTTTTCAATTCCCTTTGTTTGGTATTGCTACTCTCTGATGGCCAGGTTTTTCTGAGGAGAGGGGATGGGGGCGATTCGATCATGCCCCAGGGTATACCCCCCATCGAGACAGAGGGTACCACCGGTCATGAAGGTGGCATCATCAATCAGGAACTTGACTGCCGATACCACTTCCGTCAAGGCGCCTGAGCGTTGAAGTAAGGTGCGATCAAAGATGGCTCTTCTTTGCTCCTCTGAGAGCAATTCCCACCCACGGGTACCTTCTGCGTGCCTGGTTTGAATAAATCCTAGACGTAGTTCATTCACCCGGATCAGGGGAGCGGCTTGTCGGGCCCAGGTGCGGGTAAAAGTGCTGACCGCGTGATTGGCAGCGGCGTACGCATCGTTGAAAATCATCCCGGCTGGTCCTGCTCGACCAACGTCTCCGGCGATGGACGTGACGTTGGTCACTGAGCCGCCTGGTCCCCCCTTGGCAAGCAGCGGCAATGCTGCATTGAATACCAGCCATTTAGCCTTGACAGTAGTGTCCATCTCCAGCGTCCACTGCTCAGGAGTATAAGCTCCATGGACAATGGGCATCCCGCCCCGCTCAATATTGTTGATCAGGATATGCAGCGAGCCGCAATCAGTGTCGATACGGTCGATCAGCGACTCAACCTGGGATGGATCCCGCAGGTCGGCCTTGACGGTGATGTGCTCTCCCGGCAGGGCGGCGAGGTGGGTAACAAGGGAATGTGAGTCTTCAGGCCAGTCGTAATAGGGGGCAATGACCCTGATACCCGCATCGCAGAGCGCGAGTGCGATGGCCCGACCGATTCCCCTGGATGCGCCGAGGACCAAGGCGTTTCTGGCATGGTCGGGCATGGCGGGCTGTGTTGACAACTATCAGCTCTTGGATTTGATGAGGAGTTTTAGTCCTGGCGCTATCCGATTGCCTTCAAGGTTATTCCATTTTTTGAGGTCATCGGGTGAAAGATCGAATTGCTGGGCGATCGTCCAGAGGCTGTCCCCGCTTTTGACTTGATAGTGAGCGGTCGGGGCTTTCTGTTTTGCCGGAGACTTGGAACGAGAGGCGATAATCTCTCGTTTCTTGCTGGTGTTCTTTGATGCATCAGCTACACGCAAGGGGGTGGATGCAGCTTTTGTTTTGCTGCTCTGAGCAACGGTCAATTGTTGTCCAATCTTCAGAACGTGCTTTGTTGTCAGGTTGTTTAATGTCATTATCTCTTTGGTCGAAGAGCCATAGCGAGCGGCAATCTGGGAGATAGAGTCCCCTGCTTTGACCTTATGCACGGTCACGTCTTGAGTCTTTTTTGTGGCGGCGGCCAGCTGCTGAATTTCCTTGTCGGAGAGCAGGGCATACTGGGCGGTTTGGTAAGGGATGCGGAGGATAGTGCCGGCGACAAGCTTTGCTTTGCGCAGGTTATTGGCTTTTAGCAGGTTGATTTTACTGATATTGTACTTGGCGCAGATTTTGTTTAAGGTATCCCGGCGACCGACCACATGGTCCTTGAAAAGGGTGGCCACTGTAGCATGAACTCTGGGTAAATTGTTCGCTACTAGGCGAGCGGTTCCTGGGGGAACTCTGAGGTCGTAGGAGCCAATCCCTGGCGGGACTTGTTTTTTGCTGAGGTGACGGTTCAGGTCGTAGAGTGTGTCCGCCGGGGTGTTGGATGCCGCGGCCACGGCCGCCAGTTCAGTCCGTGGCGGAACTGGTACAGTTTCGAATGCTAAAGGTTTATCGTATTGGATGTTGTCGAAACCGTAATCGTGAGGATATTTGGCGATCATGATGGCGGCGATCAGCTGGGGGACGTAACGTTTGGTCTCTAAAGGAAGGTAGTCTTCCTTGGCTAAATCCCAAAAATTGTCGCAATTATACTTTTGGAGTCCGTTGTTGATCCTACCCTCGCCGGCATTATAGGCGGCAACCGTTACATACCATTTGCCAAATTGGCTGTAAAGTGTGCTTAGGTAGTTGATTGCGGCCTGGGTTGAACGGTGGGCGTCTCGGCGTTCATCGACATAGCTGTTAATCTGGAGGCCGAATCTGCCAGCGGTCGGGGCCATGAACTGCCAGAGACCGGTTGCGCTGGCTGTGGAAAAGGCGTTGGGTTTGAATCCGCTTTCAATCATTGCCAGATAGGCAAGATCTTGCGGTAATCCGGCTTCAGCCAGTTCCTGCTGAATCATTGGCAGGTAACGACCTGAGCGGGTGAGCCAGCCGGTGAATACCTTACGCTGCTGATTCTGAAAGAGATCAAGGTAATATTCTACTTGACGGTTGATGACGATCGGGAAGTCTGATTCAATCAATGTCCCTTTTGGAGTCATTGCGATACCGTCTTCCCAGGCGCCCATCTTTTCAAGATCCTGGATTTCTTGATTGGCTGTCGCTTCGAGATCAGGGGGTGAGATGTCTTCGTCCTGGATCTCATTGCTGGCAGTCAGCTCGGGGTCTTCCTGTGCCTGCAGTGAGTCCGGACGGGCATTTTCTTGCGGGCCAATGGAGCTTAGGGTGGTAGAGATTTGTGGTCCTGTAGGATTATTGTGGTGGGTGGAGCAAGACCACACGATGGGGAGGCACAGCAGGACAAGGAGGCGGGAAAGGCATGGTT
>VMSU01000041.1 GCA_013792005.1 Desulfobulbaceae bacterium | reverse complement strand
GTCCCCCAATTTGTTGTATGTTCTAACGAGGCCAGATGGGACGTAAGCAACAAAAAATAGAATGTAGGCAAGTGTTACCACATAGACGAAGAAGAAAATTTGCTTGTTGAGTATTGCCAACAGAAGTGCTGCTAAAGAAATATAAAATATGCTATGTGACAGAACCACTCTCTCCTTGAGAATAAAGAAAGTCGCTCCGGAGAAAAACATAAAAAATAACCTAAAGAATTGGGCACCACTTTTTGTGATGCCTAGATGATTAAGAATAACGAAAAGCCCTGCCAATAATGCGCCAGAGACTATAGTAATTTTGAATGTTTTTAATCGAAATTTTGGTATTACTCGTAAAGGTATCCAAATTAATGACAGTAGGGCGTACATCTTCAACTCATAGGGCATAGTCCATAGCGAACCATTGACAGTATTTTTGTAGGGGTTTCTCTCAAAAACACCAGTCAGCTCGTTTTCAATGCCACTGAATACGGTTAGGCATTTCATGAAGTACCTATATATTTGGGGATCTGTTAAGTAGGAAGTCCAGGAAATTGTTGTAAAAAACAGGCCGATCCCGAAAACTGATAACAGCAACATTACAAAAAGCGCCGGAAATATTCTTAAAAATCTGGCATATACGAATTCAATTGTGCATTGCCTTGTCAAAAGACTGGCGGTAACGAGAAAGCCACTGGTTAAAAAAAATATGTCAACAGCAATTGAGCCAATAGTCATGCCTAGCACATTGGCAAATGGTTCGGCATCCCCCGTGCCAATCGCCAATGCGAAACTATGAGTAATCAGCACCGCATATGCAGAGGCTATTCTGATTAAATTAAAATTATTGTCTCGTCCCTGGGTGAAATCAGCGAGCTTCATTGATGGTTGTCCTGTGCTAACACGCTCCGCATAAGCCGCGTCGCCAATGTTCTTGCTCCGTCAGCGCCGACTTTATAATGAAGTTGTTGTAGCTTGATGGTGTCGTCGGTCCGCATCTTTTCTGCGTTCGTCTAGCCCGTTAAGGAATTGGTCTTTGACCTCATGTAATCGGCGGTCTTCTATTGGAACTCTTCGGTCATGCAGGCCATATTTGGGATATTTCTTGAATTCATGCAGGGTGTTGGAAAGAGTTCGTCGGAGAAATTCAAGCCGCCATAAGATCTGCGATTGATTTCTAACCGAATTGGAATATTTTTTCGATATTTTTAAGATTCCGTAATGATGGTCTTTGCAATTTAATGGGAAGCGTATGTACAGCCTGTGCTTGGAATACAGTTCTTCTTTAACGTCATCGTCGTTCAACGAATGCCACACGTAATCGTTAAATTTTTTGAACTTGGCATCTTTCCCACCAAGTTGCATTTCGATGTAATCAAGCCCTAGATGTTGTGCCGAGGCGACAATTCGTTCCCAGAAGGCGTCCATGTTTTCAGCTTCTGAGATCCCTAACTGGTAGGCAAGAAATACTCGGCGGTCTCTGTTTATTCCTATTACATTGGTCAGATCATTAATCCACATCAGGAAACTTTTTAGCCCTAAAAAATCCAGATAGCCGAGTTTGCGGACGAAGATTACGACCAGGATCCCGAGTATGCCAAGGAAAATGGCAGAGTATCGATCTCGAACATTTACTGTCAGTAAGGCCAAGCCGCCGAGACAGATGGTGATTGCATAAAGGATAGCTACTGTCCGCTTGTGGGAGAATCCTTTCCTCATTAATCGGTGATGAAAATGATCCTTGTCCGGTTGAAATAACTCCTGACCAAAAATAAATCTCCTGGTGGTGGCCCACACAGTATCCAAGAGAGGTACTCCCATGGCGATGATAGGAATTAAAAAGGTAACGGCGGTATGACTTTTGATCGAACCGGCGATACTAAGTGAGGCCAGCATGTAGCCGATGAAGTAGCTGCCGGAATCGCCCATGAAAATGGACGCAGGGTTGAAATTGAACACCAAGAAACCGAGCAGGCTTCCGGAAAGGCAGGCCAGGGCGATGGCAACTAGGAGAAGTTCATGACTTATAGCAACGGCAAGTAGCACGATGCAGATAAAGAAGCTGACGCCGGCGGCCAATCCGTCCAAGCCGTCAATCAGGTTGATAGCATTGATGACGAGGAGCATCCATAATATAGTCACTGGTAGTTCTAACCAGCCGAAGTAAACAGGGCCTAGCAATGGCAGGCCAATTAATCTGATTTTAATGCCACCGAGAAAGGCGAATATCGCAATGCCGGTCTGGACTGCGAATTTAACTTTTGGTCCAAGTTGCTTTATATCATCATATAAACCAAGTAAAAGCGACAGGATTCCGCCGGCGAATAGGTAGATAATTTCATTATTATCCAGCAGTTGAGTTTTGAAATTTTCAAAAAAAAGGGCTGTAAATAGTGACAGGCTAAAAGCCAGGAAGATGGCAATCCCACCAATTCTTGGGATGGCGATATTGTGGACCTTACGAGCAGACGGTTTATCCAGCAGATCGAATCTTTCTGCTAATGCGGCTACGCGTGGGGTCACAACCAATGCAAATATAAAGGATAATATCGAAAGTGACATCACAGGAACAATCATACGTTATTTGCCTGGGGTGAAAATTGCCATCTAAGTTGTACCTGTGAAGGATGTTTAATATGTTAGTTAGATAATAATCATGGGTACTGTTAGTTTAGTGGTAGGATCTGATAAAAATGTTGATACCACATGTGTGGTTGTGCGTCAATTGTATATTTTGTTTAGAAAGGATTGGAGTTTGGGAAAATAATTACTGATAATTTAATGAATGTAATATGTTGATGATCAATTCATTCTTTGAATAAAGTGCTACTCTGTGGCGGTTGGTGCTGGCGGTAATATTCATTATAACACTGATCCTGATCCGAAGATTTCGTTCTATCTCGAGTGAGGAGTATCGGAGGATTGGGATAATGAAACTTGAAGCGTCTCGAACGGCATGTCGATTTTGTTTTCTCTGAGGGTGAGGAAAATCTTTTCCCGCAGTTCATGTTTCATGGCAATGTGTTTCTGCTCTTCCACTATCCATACCCGTAGTTCGAGCGCTACATTGTAATCGTTCAGCGCTGTGACGACCACAACAGGTGCCGGGTCAGTAAGGTATTGGGTGTTGTTTTTGACGATATCCAGCAGTAATCGACGGACATGGCCGAGATTTTCGCCGGTACCGACCGTGATAGCAATATCAAGGCGGAGATGAGGGAAGTTCGTATAGAAGGCAACCGTTGTATTGATGATGACGGTATTTGGAATGGCGAGCATTTTCCCGTCGGTGGTCACAATCCGGGTGGAGCGCATGGTGACATCTGCCACACGACCATATTGACCGTTGATTTCCACTAGATCTCCGATAACAAAGGGACGATCCCAGAAAATGAAGAGCGCCGAGATGACATTTGAGAGTGCGTCCTTGGCGGCAAAACCGATGGTCAAGCCAGCGACACCGAGACTGCCGAGGATGGAGGCCATGTTGAAGCCGAGTTGGCCGAGAATGGTGAGTAACCCGGTAATAACGACTATTGATTTTATGATTGCCTGGGCGAATCGCTGGGCAGTCTCGTCAAGTTTCAGTCGTCCAAGAGTTGCAGTTAGGGTTTTGCTGATGATTCGCCAGAGTATGTAAAAGACCACCGCACTGATACATGCCGCTGTCAGGTTGGGGAGAAGATTCTCTGCCAATGAGGTGAGCAGGTTTTCCAATAAAAAATGGGAATAAATTTTAGCGATGATCTTTTCCATGGTGGTGGCTGAGGTTGAGCAGGTGGTTAACTGGAGGTAATCGTTCACCAGAAGCACTTAACGTGCGGGTTTCACCGGACTGTAAACGTTTACCGGGTGCCCCGGATGCACGAAAGCGGTCTGCGAAGTGTGCTGGTTGCAGATGAACAGACCGCTGATAAAGCAGATGGGTGCCCGGTAAACGTTTACGAAAAAACTATGAGGAGAGTGTGTAGTGGTCAGCTGATTGAAGAAACTACCTTGCTGATCTGGGCGGTGAGAAATATAAGATCGTCATCTGACATGATGTACGGCGGCATGGTGTAGATCAGACGGCCAAAAGGGCGAAGCCATATGCCTTGGGAGATGAATCGGGGTTGAAGGTCGGCGAGATTGATTTCATTTTTCATTTCAACTACCCCAATGGCACCCATAACTCGGACGTCGGCGACTTCCTTCAACTCTCGACAAGGCTCGAGACCGTGCCGTAATCCAAGTTCGATGCGTTTGATATTAGCGTGCCAATCATTAGTCAATAGCAGTTTGATACTGGCGTCTGCTACTGCGCAGGCAAGAGGGTTGGCCATGAAGGTTGGGCCATGCATGAAGATGCCCCTATCACGGCCAATGGCATCACTCACCCGTTCTGTGGTCAATGTGGCGGCAAAACTCAAATACCCTCCGGTGATGGCCTTGCCCAGGCACATGATGTCCGGGGCTATGTCGGCATGTTCGCAAGCGAAAAGTCGGCCGGTGCGTCCAAATCCGGTGGCAATTTCGTCGGCGATGAGCAGCACATCGTATGAATCACATAGAGTGCGGACTTGTCGCAGAAATTCCGGGGCGTAAAAACGCATGCCGCCAGCTCCCTGAACAATCGGTTCAAGAATGACAGCGGCGATAGTGTGGTGATGGGTCGTAAGCAACTGCTGGAAACTGGAAAGATCGGATTCTTGCCAAGTGTCATCGGTACGACTTATGGGGGCTTCGGCAAAGAGGTGCTGGGACAGGATCCCGGCAAAACGATGATGCATGCCGGTCGCCGGATCGCAGACCGCCATGGCGCCGATGGTGTCACCATGGTAGCCGTGCCGGATGGTCAACAGTCGAGTTTTTTCCGGGTGGTGGAGTGAACTCCAGTATTGGATTGCCATCTTGATGGCGACTTCTACCGCCACTGAACCGCTGTCGCAGAAAAAGACCTTGTCCAGGGTAGGGGGGGTAATACGAATCAGCTGTCTGGCTAGATCAATGGCCGGTGGATGGGTGAGGCCGCCAAACATCACATGCGACATCTTTGCAGCTTGTTTACTGATGGCTTGGTTTAGGACGGGATGATTATATCCGTGGATGGCGCACCACCAGGACGACATGCCATCAATGAGATCTCGGCCATCGGCAAGGCGAAGGCGAACTCCGTTAGCACTCACCACCTGGTAAACTGGGAGTGGGTTGGTGGGGGAAGTGTAGGGGTGCCAGATGTGACGCCGATCAAAGCTCAGCGCATCGGACTCAGTCATGGAACATTACGAATTGCTTGGTGTTTTTCAAGCGATGAGGTTCAAGCAAAGTGCACTTTGCAGAATCGTCGTTTGCCTACCTTGATCAGGATTTCGGAGGTAGCGGGGACGTTTTGTTCATCATTAGCAACTTTTTCGCCGTCAATGGAAACGGCCTGCTGTTTGATCATTCTCCTGGCCTCGCCAGTACCGGAAACCAGACCTGCTTCGACCAGAAGCTTGGGGATCCAAATCGGCTCTCCGGCGGGAAGGGTCATCTCCGCAAGGTCATCCGGCAAGCCATGTTTTTGAAAAACCCGTTCGAAATTTGCTGCCGCCCTGGTGGCTTCTTCTTGGTCATGATAGCGGGCAGTCAATTCCAGTGCCAGCCGCATTTTGACTTCCTTGGGGTGGATATTTCCTTGTTCCATTGTCATGCGAAGGGCCTGAATTTCTGACAAAGGCAGATCGCTCAGCAGTTCATAATAGCGAAACATCAACGTGTCGGAGATGGATAGAATCTTACCGTAAATATCGTCGGCAGAGTCGGTGATACCGATATAATTTCCCAGCGATTTGCTCATCTTGTTGACCCCGTCGAGGCCTTCAAGCAAGGGCATGGTCATGACTACCTGGGGCGCTTGCCCTGCGCTTCGCTGTAACTCCCTTCCCATCAGCAGGTTGAACAGCTGATCGGTGCCGCCGAGTTCGACATCGGCTTTAAGGGCAACGGAATCGTAGCCTTGGATCAGCGGATAGAGAAATTCATGGATACTGATCGGCTGCTGGTTGTCGAACCGCTTACGGAAATCATCGCGTTCCAGCATCCGGGCAACGGTCAGTTGGGAGGCTAGGCGAATAAAATCATACGAAGACAAGGTGCTCAGCCAGGCGCTGTTGAAAACGATTTCAGTCTTGGCTGGATCGAGGATCTTAAAGATCTGGGTTTTGTAGGTCTCGGCGTTGCGGGTAACGTCGTCTTGGGTCAAAGGTTTTCTGGTCTCGGATTTACCTGTGGGGTCACCGATCATACCTGTGAAATCACCGATCAGAAACACCACCTTGTGACCCAGGTCTTGGAAATGTTTGAGTTTCTGAATTAGAACTGTATGTCCAAGATGAAGATCGGGCGCCGTGGGATCAAAACCGGCTTTGATCTTCAATGGTGTCTTGGTTTCAATGGAGTATTTGAGCTTTTTCTCCAGATCCTCTCTGGAGATCAAATCAACAGCGCCACGTTGAATAAGATTAATCTGTTCTTCGACTGATTTCACTAATACTATCCTTAAAAAAAGCTGAGAGGTTCAAAAAACTATTTTGCGTACTCGACCGAACGGGTCTCGCGAATGACTGTAACTCTGATTTGTCCGGGGTAGGTCAGGGTCTCTTCGATCTTTTTGGCGATGTCTTTACCGAGCATGGAGGTTTCGACATCCTTGACCTGGGAACTATCGACAATCACTCGTACTTCGCGTCCAGCCTGGATAGCAAAGGATTTCTCCACTCCCTTGAAACTGTTTGCCAGTTGTTCCAAATCCTCCAGACGTTTTACATAGGATTCAAGCATCTCACGGCGGGCGCCAGGTCGGGCGCTGGATAATGAGTCAGCAGCCTGGACAAGGATATCAAGGACGCTTTCGGCTTCGATGTCTTCGTGGTGGGCAGCGATGGCATGCACTACTTCCGGAGCTTCACCATATTTGCGGGCTATGTCTCGACCAATAATGGCGTGTGAGCCCTCGATTTCGTGATCGACTGCTTTCCCGATATCATGGAGCAGACCAGCACGCTTCGCCTGCTTGACATCTAGACCAAGCTCAGCGGCCATGATTCCGCATAGAAAGGCAACTTCCAGGGAGTGAACAAGCACACTCTGGCCGTAGCTGGTCCGGTATTTAAGCCGACCAAGCAGCATGATGATCTCATGGTTTACTCCATGGACCCCGACATCAAAGGTGGCCTGTTCGCCAGCTTCACGAAGGGTTATGTCCAGTTCCTTGGTAACTTTATCAACCACTTCTTCTATCCGTGCCGGATGGATGCGGCCATCAGCGATCAGGCGTTCCATGGACTGACGGGCAACTTCACGACGCACAGGATTGAAGCCGGAAAGGATCACTGCCTCTGGGGTGTCGTCGATGATGATGTCGATGCCGGTCGCGGCTTCAATAGCTCTGATATTTCGGCCTTCACGACCGATGATTCTGCCTTTCATCTCTTCGTTTGGCAGCGGCACGATGGAGACGGTTTTTTCCGCCACATATTCCCCGGCATAGCGTGAAATGGCTAATGCCAGGATGTTTTTGGCTTTTCGGTCGGCGTTAATCTTCATCTCATTTTCGATACGGACCACCTCTTTGGCAGCCTCCATTCGGGCCTCGCTTTCAATGCTCTCCACCAGTCGGCGTTGGGCCTCCTCGCGAGTGATGCCTGCAATGTTTTCGAGTTTTGTCCGTTGTTCGTCGATAAGTTTTTCGACTTCACCCTGCTGTTTGGCAAGGAGGGTTTCCTGCTGAGTAAAGGACTTTTCCTTTTGTAGGAAATCCACCTCGCGTTTATCAAGAATGTCAATTTTGCGTTCAATCTGCTCAAGCTTTTGTGAATAGCGTTTTTCTTCTTTCTTGAGTTCCAGGCCGCGGTTCTTGATCTCTTCCTCAGCTTCCAGTTTGGCCTGGTAGTTTTCTTCTTTGATGTTAAGAAGAGCCTCTTGCTTTATTCGATCGGCCTCGGTTAAGGCATCATTGACTAATTTTCGGGCCTGGGACGCTGCATTATCCGTGTTCGATTCAGCAAGGCGTTTCTGGAGAATGACGCCAACTGCCACTCCAATGATAACAGCCGCTGAGCTGATTCCTATTGTTAGAATATCCACAATGTGTTCCTTTTTTAGTGACGTTCGGCGTCGTGGTTTGGAAGGGCTTACACATACGTCAGGGGGAAGTGTGCCAGTAAGCCGTGTTGTCTGCGCAACAGTATCTTGTGAAAACAAGATGTTGTTTCAACGACGCGCGATCGCGTTGTATTTTAATAGAGTGATGGCACCCATGGTCCTGAAAGAAAGGATGGATGCGGCAACTGTCATGGCTGGCGCGGAATGTCGCCGGCGCATGTGCTAACTACATGAAAATACGTAAGGTTAATTGGCCTGAAAGGAGAAGGGAGTGAGAATAGACGAGTTGTTAAATCATTCAACAACTAGTTTTCGGACGTGTGACGTGGATGAGTGAGCGCGAGGTGATGGTGAAATAATGTTAGTATATATCATCACATATATAAGCTGGTGCTCAAAAAAACAGGTATACATATTGTGCTTATGATTGTATCAACTAACCAGAAATACACAATTTTATTCTCATCAAAGTGCCAAACGCTCCCACAGCTTCCAGAGCAACTTCCTTATGTTAACCGTATTGTATCAGTCCTGAACAACGAAAAATTATGGCTGATAGAATTCGGATTGATTG